>JBGSKE010000604.1:0-4942 GCA_041741355.1 Negativicutes bacterium
CAATAAAAATCAGGGTATCGCCCTTGCGAAACCATAATTGACTGGGCGGATTCTCGGGCGTTGCGGGTTTCGGCCCCCAAAAAGCGTATTCCATTGCCCGGTAATCTTGGCAGCGATAATCTTGATAGAACATTTCATAATCACTACCGCGCAACACCTGGATCATCAAGACGGCATGCCCGTCAGCGGTCGAATATTTCAAGTCATAGGCCTCGCCGCTTTTCTTGGAATCCATCGACTTCAGGCTAAGATTGCTTTTGCCGGAAACACGCTCAACTTCCGATATTTTCAACAAGCCGCTGTAATCGGCATCACCCGGCTTAGCAAATGCGATTCCGGAAATTAGCAGACTAATCAGCAGCAACAGGCACAACAGACATTTTTTCATCAAGGCGCCTCACTCCTCAAACTTATTTCCAGGTTCCCTTTTCAAAATGAGCGACTAGGGCAGCTCCTTTTTTAGTCCGGTCATTTTTTATGCCATTATACTCCTTCAGTTTTCCCACATCTTCCTTGGTTCCTTTATCATCGACCATAATTTTGACATAAATCGGTATAAAGGCCTTCATTGCATCACAAGCTTCCACATACTGCTTTTTCATTTCATCAAACTTGGCCTTATCATCAGACGAGAGCCATTGCGGCGCCGCGATTTTTTTGATATTGGCAGCGATATCTCCATAGGCATCGCCGGTCACCGTGAAATTCTTTCTGGCTTGCTCAGCATTGATCTTTTTGTTTTTCAAATCATCAGCATTTTTCTCTAGTTGGGGCGACAGTTTGGCAAACCGTGAGAGTTGTTCGCCTAGTATAGAAAATGCCGCATTCATATCTTTCTGTTTTTGCTCAGCTGTTGGTTCATCACCGCAACCAGCAACCAACAGTGAACACAACAGAATAGCCAACAGTGAAAATAATACCGATTTTTTCATGAATACCCCTCCACAGTTAATGGTTCCCGAATGTTCCCATTACTTTTTTTGCCAACAAAATTATTTTATCACTTTGTTTGAGAAATTTATAGCGAAAAACGCCTCCCGTAATAAAGAGTATACTTTCGTATAGTATAGAATAACCAAGTTGTTGAGAAGCTCAAAAGGAATCGGTCTGTAGATGTCGAAACGATTCATAACAGTAACGGAAGGGGAATGCGTTGTGAGGATAAAACTTTTTTACCGACTGATAGTAGGGTTTTGTTTGTTAACAGCAGTTTTTGCAGTCCAAGCGCCTGATGCAGGCACGGCGCTAGCCCAGCAACTCAATGACAAGGATTCCAAAATAAATTATGCGGGAATCGGCTTTGGCCTGATGAAAGAAAGGGTTGGCGATTTATCGCTTGGCATTGATGACAGTGTCGTATTGCAGATACTCGGCGACCCAGACAAAAAAACCGCTGCACAAATTTGGGGTGCAGACGGAATGGAACACCAGCGATGGCTTTACCCCTCCAAGGGGATTGAACTGGGCATGATCCGAAACGGCAGCAAGCAGGTGGTGGATCGAATATCGCTAAAAAGCCCCTGTGACTTCAAAACTCAGCGGGGTATCCAAATTGGCGGCAAAGTTGCAGACGTTCAACTTGCTTACAAAAATGAAATCAATCCCCATAGCAGCCGACCCGAAGCAACAATCGTCGCTGGCACAATTTATGGCGGCATTATCTTTGGCATTAAGGATGGCGTCGTAAACTCGCTCTTTATTGGTGCTGCGGCTGAGTAGGTTTGAAGTAGGCGAAAATGCTCTCCAGCGGCTTTGTATAGACCTCGCCTGACAAACCGATCACAAACTGGCATTTTTCACCCTTGCACGCGGGATAACCGCTGCAGTATTTTGTCAGCATCTCGCTGGCATCAGGCGTTCCCTGTTCTGAGATATTATACGTCGATACTTGCTGCGCCACTTCTTTCTCAATATAAGAACATTCGATAATGCGATTTACTGTAATTGTTTCACGCACCGCTAATTCCCCCTGCGCACCTTTTTTCCAACACTATCACTTTAGCACCGGCGCACAGCTGCATTGTTACGGTTATGTAAAAAACAGATTAAATATTCTGGTCTTTTGCGAATCTGTCCTTATCGATGATTCCGACGTCAATCAATTCAATCGCGGCGTCGATCATTGCATCCACGCTAATATTCTGCTGCGCCAGCACCCCCATACGATTGGAAACAAAAATCCCTTCGGCTACCGAAAACAAATACACGGCCAATTTTGTCGGGTCAACCGGCCGTAGTTCCTGGCGCGAAATGCCCTCATGGATGACAGCCTCCATGACCTTGACCAAAGCCATCCCTTTTTGCAGCAAAGCCTCGGCCAACGACTCAGGTAAACCGATGCCTGACATGGGGTCTGTCGCCAAATGCATCATCGCAAACAGCTGCGGCTCTCGGTAGTAAAAAGCCTTGTAGGCCAAAAATATGCTGCGCAGCCGCTCGCCAGACTTTTCTCCTTGATTGGAAACACGACGAAAATCTGCTCCCAGACAGTCAAATGCCTCACTGCAAATATAATAAAACACTTCAGCCTTGTCACGGAAGTGAAAGTATAGCGGCCCAGTCGAAATCCCCGCCGTTTCGGCAATGTTTCGCATTGTTGTCTTATGATAGCCCAGCGTTAAAAAGAGCTCCCGCGCTTGGACCAGAATTGCGCTGCGGGTGTCAGCCTGATCAAGTTTATCGATCATGCCGGCAGCCTTTTTTATTAAATGCTTTATAATCGCGAAGCATATATTCGGTCATCTTTGGTCCGTACAGTTCCTTGCGGATCGCCGGGAACTTCGCCAGCAGACCCAAGAAGAAGTTGTGAGCTCTGGAAACATAGTTATATTGCGGAAAATCATACAATCCATGCTGTTGGTAATACTGATGGTCGGCGACAAACGGAAAACGCAGCGGCCCCCAGATTTCATCGCGGAAAATTTTGGTCCCGCCGACGCCGAGATAAGTACTGGTCCGTTTATAGTTGCAATCAACATAGGCCAGGCTGTGCAGCACCAGTTCCTGCAACGCGGAATCAATTTCGCCGAATTCGCTCTGCTCATCGCTGACTATTCCCACTAGATTTGCTTGCTGGAGTTCGCTGTAAGCCTCCAGAATTTGCCTGAGGTGCGGCAATTGTTGCAGCGGTCCACTCACCAGGAACGCGAGTTGCTTCCCGGCAAAGGACGGCATGTGGGTATTGAAAAAGGCGCGGTCGAAAAACGTCTTCCACAACGAAGACAGGTAGCGATCACGAATTGTTCCGGCGAAAACCAGGATGTCGGCAGTTTTCAGCCTGTTGTACATGTCAATGAACCCATCGCGCCCCGTATAGGCGCAGCTATTGTCATAGCCGCAACGGATACAGCCGAGACAGCTGCCTTTGATATCGACCTGGTGCAAATTCACCACTGCCGGTTGCTCGGCAAACTGGGCGGAAAAATTGTTGATCATCCGCTGGAGGTTGACTTGCTGTTCCTCTGCGTCGGTAACAATGATAATTTTGCGCTGGTGGATTAACGGGATGCTAGCAATCGCGCCGGGATTATATTGCGGAGTATTATTTTCTAACGGCGGATACAGCTTGGCACAAGTGGCTTTTCTCTCTACCGCAGCGAGAAAACCGTTGAAAAAACTCAACAGGTTGTTTCGTTCGGTTTGTTTAAACAAATCACGCATGCCGGCCGAAAAAGAATCGCAAAAGTTCATGTTCAGGTCGTCACAGATCGCTCGCAGATATTGATGTGCGGTGTGGTCAAAAAAATGAATCGAGGTAGTCAGAACGGCGGTGTATTTTGCCTGGAATACATCCGACCGATTTCTTTCGAAGATGAGTTCAATAAACCGTTTGTATTGTGAATGAACCAAAAAGACATACAGCGGAAACGCCCAAAGCACGCCATCTGCACTGGCGATTTCTGCCATAACTTCGTTGAACTTTTGCTCGTCCTGCTCGATCTGCCTGATCTGTTGGGCGATGTTAAGTATTTTCAACGTGTGCTGCGGATTCATGTTTTGCAGGAATGCCACGTATTGCATGGTAACGCTGAGATCTCCCTTGGGACTGCCATTCAGAACCAGAATTTTCATCGTACCAACCTCGCTTTGTTCATAGATTTATTGCACAGATACGGGCAGGAGTTATCACAAAATATAACACCGTTATATTACGAGCAACAATATAACATCGTTATATTAACGATGTCAAGCCAACTGTTTTATTCTTTTCACACTACACCAACCAGTTGAACTGCAACCAGCAATACTTCGGCCAAAAACTCTTGCATTTATTTCATTTGCAAATTATAATTCAATTAAAAATTACGAAAGGATTGTTTTGTGCAATGAACAGCAATGATTTGAAATTAATCAGCCAGTTGATGCGACAAGCCCGCTCGAGTTGGGCGGAGCTCGGAGGATTAATCGGCTTATCGGCGCCTGCGGCGGCCGAACGAGTTCGCAAGTTGGAAGAGGCCGGAGTGATCAAGGGCTACGCGGCGCTGATCAATCCCGATGCGATCCGCTGCGGGCTGGCGGCGCTAATTTCAATTTCCGTGGAAACGCCTGAGCAGCGATCATTGTTTTTAGCTAAAGTCTGCGAACTGCCGGAAATTTTGGAATGCCATCATGTTGCGGGCGATGTTGACTATATCATCAAGGTCCGTTGCGAAAATACGCGCGAGTTGGAACGATTGATCAGCAACGAGATAAAATCGGTTCCCGGCATTAAAACTCGCACAACAATAATCTTGTCGACGCTAAAAGAAACTCCCATACTTCCGTTAAGCATAGGAGTTGAATAGAGGATGCAGTTCTTGCTAAAAGGAATCCTGTTAGGTTTTTCCATAGCGGTCCCGGTTGGCCCAATCGGCGTTCTTTGCATACGACGAACTCTGGCGAACGGGATGGGCAGCGGGGTTTTTTCGGGTCTCGGCGCCGCAACGGCCGATGCGCTGTACGG
>JBGSKE010000605.1:0-2566 GCA_041741355.1 Negativicutes bacterium
TTCAACGCAGCAGCAATCGCGTTGAATTGGTCAACGCCGTGGAGATGTCTTTCAGCGAAGCGGTATTGGCTTCGCGCGGCTATATGCTGTATGGCAGGGAAGAGTTTGCCAAACAAGCGACCGAGAAATATGACGAGGCGATAAAACAAGCTGCCGCTTTGTTGGCAGTAGCTCGACCGGAAAAAAAGCCACAGGTGGAAAAATTGGTCGCCGATATTCGGCAATATAAAGATGGTGTTCAAAACAAGCTGTTCCCGGTTGTGCAGCAATACCATCGGGAGAAAAATAGTGGTGCAGCCAATGCTGCTGTCTTAAAATCGCTGGAAGAACAGTTTGTTGCCATTGGCGGCGGGTTGGTTCAGTTTACAGAGGCAATCAATAAAACAACGACGGCGCAAGTCGCTGATAATCGCAAGGAGATTGGCGGGCGGATGGAAAGCGCCGGCGCGACAATCGGCAGCGTGAAGACTGCCACGATAGTATTAGTTGGCGTGGCGATGCTGATTGTGGTTTTCGTTAGTATTTATCTGACTCGGATGATTACCAGGCCGTTGGTAACGGTGGGTGCACGACTTGATGCCATGGGGCAGGGGCACTTTGACAAAGACATTGATCCGGCTTATTTGCGTCGGCAAGATGAGTTTGGCGATATGGGGCGTTCGTTTGATCGTATGCTGCGCAATATGCGCCAACTGATTGGTCAGGTTTCACAAAGCGCGGAACAACTGGCCGCGTCGTCGGAAGAGCTGACTGCCAACGCAGAACAGTCGGCCCAGGCATCCACCCAGGTTGCGGCAACTGTGATCGGCATGGCGCAAGGCACGGAAAAACAAGTCGTGGCCGTGAACGACACTTCGGCAATTGTACAGCAGATTTCGGCTACGATGGAGGAACTGTCGGCTACGGCCCATGAAATGAATGGTTCGGCGACAGCCACTTCCAATGCGACACTGGTTGGGCAAGCGGCGGTTGACCAGGCGATTTCACAGATGAAAAATATCGGCGGCGGCGCGAAAAAGGCGCAAGGAGCCGCCGGAGACCTAGAAGCCGGTTCCCGGCAGATCGAGACGATCGTTGGGCTGATTTCCAGCATTGCCGGACAGACTAATCTGCTGGCGCTTAATGCTGCGATTGAAGCAGCTCGCGCCGGTGAACAAGGACGAGGTTTCGCCGTAGTTGCCGAAGAGGTTCGCAAATTGGCTGAACAGTCTGAGGCAGCGGCGCATCAGATCAAAGAATTGATCGGTTCTAACGATAGTAATATCAAAAACGTGGTTGGTGTAATTGGCAATACGATTAATGAAATTGAGTACGGGGTGGAATTGGTTGGCAAGGCTGGCAACAGCTTCGCCGAGATTCGTGAACTGGTGGAGTCGGTGTCCCGGCAAATTGACGACGTTGCCAAGGCGCTGGGAGAAATAGCGACAGGCAGCCAACAAATTGTGGGCTCGATCAGGGAAGTCGAAATAATCAGTCGTAATGCCGCTGCCGAAGCACAGACGGTATCAGCGGCAACCGAAGAACAATCCGCCTCCAACCAGGAGATCGCGTCTGCCAGCACTGCGCTGGCCAAGCTGGCTACTGATTTGCAGGCGGCGATGACCAAGTTTCGAATTTAGCCGGCGGCTGGGGTGTAGTACAGAAGCGTTCAAAAGGGGTCCAAGGTATGCAATGTTCATGGATAACTAAAAAAATGCGCTGGAACCCGGGGATTTCCAGTTTGGTTCTTGTCGCCTGCATCTTGCTGGTCGGCGGCTCGTCGCTAGCAGTCGGGCTGCAATTGCAAATGGAACATAGCCGGACAGTACAACTGATTCAAGCGGAAAATGATAATTTGGCCAAGGTCTTTGAAGAACATATCGGACTAAGTATTGCTAGTATTGACGAGCGCCTGATTTTTCTAAAGGAAGAAGTCGAAAGCAAGGGCGATCCGGCGCATTCGCTTAGCCGCGTCTTTGCCAGAGCAGCAACGAAAAACATGGGGATGCATTTAGTTATTGTCGATGCGACAGGCAATCTCATCGGCAGTACCCTCGAATTTCTGCCTGGAGATCGTGTTGCGGATAGAGAATATTTTAATGTACATCGCCAAGCTGATTCTAAGCAGATTTACATTGGCAAGCCGGTGGTAGACAAAATTTCGGCTGAAGTTTCGATTCCGATCAGTCGGCGCATTAATAATCCGGACGGCAGTTTCGGCGGAATCGTAGCCGGGTTGATAACAATGGACTACTTTACTAACTTCTATCGCAACATGGGATATGTGGAAGCAAAAAATGTTGCAGTTGCCGGACTGGATGGCATTGTTCGGCTGCAAATCAACAAAGATCCGGGAACTGTGTCAATCATTGACGCTGGCAGGGAGCATTTGTTGCAAGTGCTTCAACAACAGACAGCCAAGGCATTTAATACCGAATATTTGTCTGGGAAAGAACGCAAATTTGTCAGCTTTCGCAACATGCAAGACCATCCGCTTTTTCTCGTGCTTGAAACATCCGGCGAACAACGAATGGCAAGTTTTTACCGACACAGGAATTGGTATTTTATGGTGCTCATCTGTTTTAAC
>JBGSKE010000606.1:0-5553 GCA_041741355.1 Negativicutes bacterium
TTTCCTTCGACAGCCAGCTGATTGTAAAACCTCTGAACGACCAGCTGATTAAGCTCCGCTAGCGGCACATCACCCAGCCTGGGCTTGATGTGGTTCTCTATCATCGATTCGGCTAAATCCCGGTAGCTCGGCTGCATATTCGCCTTTTTCATGACCGGGTACCATTGGTCCAGCAGATCAGCGACCGTCTTGATCTGGTACGGCAACGCAGCCTGCCTTGCTCTTTCCGCTCGCTCCTGTAGATAGGCGTCGCGATTCTGTTTCGCTTCCTCTTTGGTGCGTCCATAGAAGGATTTGCGGACTGGTTCATCCGGCTGCCGGTCCGGCACAGTGATCTTGACTTCAAAGAGCTTGTCTTTCCTTCGGCAAATGGTTCCCTCTCCATTTTCTCGACGCTTCATTGTCTTTCCTCCTCCATAATATTAGGCGCTTTGGGCCCGTTTCATGCTCTTGCGGCGCTGATCTAGCCACGTCACCAGGTCTTGCTTGAAAATGATGTATCGCTTGCCCTCCTTGTAGCAGCAGAGTTCTCCCTTGCTGCAGATGGCCCGGGCCTTGCCGATTTTGCAACCCATAACGAACGCCAGCGTTTCAACACCAAAGGACAGTGGCAATTCATCCCAAGAATGGAAACAAGGCTGTACAGGATTTCCCGCCGATACATTAGCTCCCGTTTGGCCAGGAAGCACCGGTTGTGCTACAATTAATTGGTAAGCCGATTTGTTGTCCATGAAACATCCTCCCGTTTTTTGTAATGACTGGATTGGTTGAACCATCCACTACTGGCGATATTACGTTCAGGCACTGGATTTATTCACAATGTGATCTGCAAATTGCAACTTCCGAATAGAATCAAAAAATGCCCGAAAGGCTTACCTTCTGGCATTTTCTTATGATTACACCTTCTGTTTTCCGTTACATTGCCATCAGCAAATCAATCAGTTGGCTCGCCTGCCGTTTGTCGAGCAGCGCACGATCGTTAAAGCCAAATTTGCTGTGAACCATATCTTCAACCTGCCCGGCAGCCAGCTTCTTGCGTTTGACAAGATTGTTGATCAGAGAATTCTGCTTATCGCTTAACCGTTCGCATTTAACTGAGCTACTGCTGGTAGATGGTAAAGGTTCAGGTTTAGTAGTTGGGTCTACTGCCGCTGCAGTAACTGCCGCATGGGGTCGCATGTCAAAGACAGTTTGTATCAACTCCAAGTAGTTTTCCGCGTCAATGACCGGAATGGAAAAACTGACGGTCACGGTTGCGGGTGGCAGACTGTCCCGTTCAGGATGGAAATTGCGAACAGGTAATGTTGGTTTGGATATTTCCGCCGCCATCCTGGTCAGTGTGCCTTTCAGTTGCAGATTGTCTTTCATAATAATTTTGAGCGACCTATCGTCCAGGTCGCCCGTCCTCCTTCGCAATTTGATATAATGTCTGTGAATCTATTTCCCTTCCGAAATGGAAAACCGGCGCATCGTTGAAGTTGTCGCGAACTTCTCGAACAGCGCCGGTTCTTCTTTTTTCAGCCTCGCCGAATCAATTCGGGTGGACTGAACCGTTTTCCATGTGGCCTGTCTGCCGCTTGGACTGGTTCCTTTTTCATGCTCCTTCATCACCTCCTTGATCCGGTTTTCCGCCAGCCGCTTGCGTTCGGCAGCGATTTCTTCTTCAGTTTTTGCCTTTAGATAGTCTTGTATCCAGTTGTCTGATTCAGCTGGCAAGATCAGCGGCGTAGTGTTGGAAGAGGCCGGATAGTTGCGGGACAGGAGTTCTGCGCAAGCAGTGCTGCCATCCACTGGCGGCGGTGTCTGGGTCAGAACATATTGCCAGAACCGCCTTTCCAACTGAACCAAGATGGCAATCAGTTCGTCATCCCTGTCCAAAGTGGCCCATTGCAATTTGTTGCCGCCAATCAGAACACAGATCACTGCATAGGACAGGCCGGTGACCGCCATGTAATGGGTCAGCTGCAACATGTAAGCATCCGGGCAGCAACCTTCAGCCCATTCATCCTGCTTGTATGCCGAAGCCGTCTTGACTTCGAAGATGCCAGTTCCTCACTGCGGGTCTTCAATCAGTCCGTCAAGATCAGCCAGCATCCACGGCCAGCTTGTTGCCTGCAACATCGAGCGCATGGGTGTGACGGTAAATCCAGTTCGCCGGACAAACTCTTTGGTGATTACAGGCTCGATGATCCGGCCCCAGATCATCGCTTCGTTTTCCTGGCCGGGTTGGCTCTGACCGGAAACCTTCTCCTGCCATAGTTCCAATGCGGATTTCCAGGGCGACAGTCCAAGCGCCGCCGCTGCGTCTGATCCGCCGATACCGCTGCGACGAACCTGCAACCAATCTTGATAGGATAGTTTGTCGATGTCGGGAACGATTACGTTGCTGTTTAACATAGAAACCATCTCCTTTTTCATATTCATAGTAAGCCGCGTTCCTTGAAGCTGACGTAACAGCCATAGCCAAGCACAATGTGGTCGAGCACAGGAATGTCCAGCAGCAGCCCTGCGTCGATCAGCTTGCGAGTCAGGGTAATGTCTTCGGGACTTGGCGCTGGATCGCCTGACGGATGGTTGTGGGCCAGAATCAGGCTGGCGCAGTTCGCCAGAATGGCCCGTTGGAACAGTTCGCGCGGATGCACGATGGACGCATTCAAGCTGCCGCTACTTACAGGCAGGACGGCGATAACATGGTTTTTCGTCGAAAGCGCCAGTGCGATGAACCGTTCATAGGCGAGTTCGGACAACTCCGGCTCCAGAACCGGCAGCGCGTCCTGCGGCGTCCGTATGATCGGCGTTGCATCGACCGAGATTCTGCCGTCGCGGATGAGCCGGATATCATAACGAGGAATATATTTCATGGATTGTGCCTCCTTCACTTTTTATCTGTTTACGCAGAGATGGGAGCCGGGAGTGCCTCAGGGCTTCCTGCAGATCGACCCGATGCGGACAGAACGATTTCGACCAGCTTTTCGACTCTTGCCGCGACTGCCATGATGCTGCGTAGAACCGCGTCTGGTTCCTTTCCGTCTGCATAGGATCGCAGGTAACGATAGCTGCTCGACTCATAGCCTGTAATGCCCTGAATCGCGCAAAGTATCGAACCGCCGAACTCGGCGACCAGCTCCGCTTCCGCCAGCCGTCCGGGCCGGATCGGCTCTATCTGTGCATCCAGATGGTGCATGAGTTCGTGATAATAAGTCAGCGCAGTCTGGTCCGACAGGATGATTTCTTTACTGGATGGCCGGTATCGCCCTAGAGCCTTGCCGTCAAAGGGTTGCCACTTCACGGAAGCGCCAAGCTTTGCAGCTACATCAAACAGTGGTGGCAATATCTTGGGCGTGTAGTCGGCAGAGGGAACAGGCTTGCCTTGTGTATCCTCGACACGAAACACAGGAATCCAGCGGAACCCTGCCACGACCGTTTTTGCCGCTTCCGGGTCGTTATCGTCGTCTGAGGTGATCTTTCTCGTGTTTGGTGCGCAGATGTACAGCGCCTTGCTGCCGGGTTTGACGCGTCTTTCAGCCTGATGCCACTGACCGAAGCCTCTTGCATCCGTCGTGCCGCAAGCCAGCATGATCCAGCGGTTGCCTGGACTCCATGAATCGGACGGCACAGCATGCAGGTCGGACTGTCTGCGGATAATCTGCCAACCTACCTCGGCAGGGAAATCCTGCTTGGAAAACCGGTCCAACAGATTTTGAATCGTTGCTTTCACTAGATCGTTTCTCATTTGAATCGCTCCTTCTCTTTTGGTTTTGGACAATAAAAAAAGAGCCTGTTCCGTCCACGTTGGAACGAAACAGGCTCAATCCAAGCTGCCGGCTCTCCTGTGCCGGTGGAGATCGCGACCTCGCAGTTGGTCTTGGTTTGATCATCATGTACCTTTGCCTCCTTTCTGTTCATTGCCACTGCCGCCCAGAAGATGACAACCAGCTCTCAATCAGCCTTCAACTCGACCCCTAGGGGCAGCTAAACCAGCGGCAACAACTAGGTCCTACTCCTAGTAGCAGGCGGAAAATATTGCAAAAAATAACGCCACTAGTGCGTTTTACAGATTGTAGATGGGAAATCAATCATTTAAATAGGTAGGGGACCGAAATATAATATGCCGATTACCTGAAACGGGAAAACAGACCATTTTGACTGGGACGGTCATTAATTCGCGGCCATAAAAGTCCTTAGAATATGACAACAGTGGGCAGCGCAGCAGATGCCGGTGCTTTCGGCTAGACGTTTTTGACACTCTGCCAGATGAAGAATGCGTAATACGGCAGTAACTATACACGGTCCAGCTGGGCAGCAGGCGGAGAGGGCAATTATTTTGAATCAATAAAGATGACCTGTTATATTCACCACCATCAAGAGTAACTAAGAGTGGATATATGAAGATGTTATTGTTTAGTCAGCAATAAGCTTTGTATATCCCGCGGAATATATGCTATTATAACGAATAGAGAAGATGACAAGCAGGAGGCTTCCACTGTGATCCACACCATCGACATCAGCACACAATTGACTTCATTTACATACGAAGAGCTTCAACGGGAATTGGGCGCACCGCCTGATCGCATGTCATGGAGCACAAACGCCTATGCTGCATCTGGCTTGACCAAGACAACGCTTTATTGTATTTCGTCACAGCGCTTTACCGGCTATTTTCTCCGCCTGTCCATGAATCCGCATCATGTCATGCGCCAGTCTGCCGATCCCATGGCTCTATTCGATCCAACAGACTTCGCTGAACTGATTCCTGCGTTTGATGATCTCTTGCGCAGCATCACCAGCGTATCCTTGCCGTCGCTACCATGCTGGATAGTCTGCAGGATCGATTACGCATCTGATGCCATAGTTGGCAATGTACCTGCCCGCCCTTCAGCCGACCGCTATATTGATTTGGCGCGGCGCGGTTATCTGCCTGTCGGTGCCAAGAATCAAACACAGGCAGACTGGATCAGCTTCAAGGCAGGCAACAAGAGCGGAGCTGTCCAGTTGTATCACCGGGGTCCCGCACTGCGGTCACGATTTACCGGACTGGCCGAAGACGTCTATCGGCAGGCGGACAGGCTACTTCGGCTGGAAGTGCAGTGCAAGAAAGGGCGACTCGCCAGTCTGGCCCGCAAGCATGGCTTTTCTGACAGAACCCTGCAACACTTCATGATGGCTCCAAGCATCGGGCATGATGAACTTACCCGGCAGTGTCGTCGCATCTTCGGTTCCTATGGATTCGTTTCTTACCGTAAGGCTGCGGCGCAAATCAATCGCAATGATCAACTGCAGCGCCGAACCAAGTCGGACATTTTATATTTGCTCAAAGCCGTCGAAGTGGAAGGCGGGATTGTTGCGGCGCAATCAAATTGGCTTCAAGGCAAGCCCACGCCGCTGCATTTTGCCAAACAACGGCTATCTGTGCGGTTTACCAACGCGCAGGTCCTTCGACTGCTGCGCAGGCTGGTTCAGGTCAGGCAGCATCTGGTGGTGATTCCCGCTGCTTGGCACATTGGTGTTATTGAATGTCCGTTCCTGGCTTTGTAGATTGGTTAAGCAGCGATG
>JBGSKE010000607.1:0-5396 GCA_041741355.1 Negativicutes bacterium
GCGGGGCTGGGTTCGGCGCGAACTGTCGGGTTGGCGCTAGGCTGTCCGGTCTACGAGATAAGTCATCAGGAAAATCATTTGTTGGCGGGGTTATGGTCGGCGCAAATGGAGGCAACGCCCGAGTTTTTGGCAATTCATGCTTCAGGCGGTACGACTGAGATTTTAAAAGTCCGCTCGCATGCAAACGGATTGGCGATTGAGTTGCTCGGCGGCTCCATTGATTTGAATGCCGGTCAGTTTATTGACCGGGTTGGCGTGGCGCTGGGGTTGCCGTTTCCCGCCGGACCGGCGCTGGAAAAACTGGCGGAGCAGGCTGCGCAACCATATCCGTTGATGCCGGTCTCTGTTGTCGGCACCAAGATCAGTTTTTCCGGGCCGGAGAGTCATGTGCAGCGATGGTTGGTTAACCAACCGAATCCAGCCGATGTAGCGGCTTCTACGCAGCGTTGCGTCGCCGATTCATTGCGTCTGGCTCTGACCGCGGTCGTTGATCAAACAGGAATCAAACGCATATTGCTGGTGGGTGGCGTTGCCGCCAACCAGTACATTCGCAGGTATATTTTTAGCGGATTACAGCAGTCCAGACAAGCGCAGGTTACTTGGCCGGCGCCGCAGTTTAGCGGCGACAACGCTGCGGGCGCCGCCTGGTGGGCGCTGCAGCAAAGGATGGTGTGACTTCTGGAGTTTCAAGCACAACCTGCTGCGCTCAGTGTGACGGAGTTAACCGCCTATATTCGGCGCCTGTTTGAAAGGGACCATGTTTTGGCCCGGTTGCGCGTTTGGGGTGAGTTGTCAAATTTCCGCCGGCACCATTCGGGGCACTGCTATTTTACGCTTAAGGATGCCGGCGCTTCACTGCGTTGCGTGATGTTTCGCAGCCGGGCCGTTAGCCTGCGATTCATCCCCAAGGATGGGATGCGGGTTCGCTTGACAGGTAATGTGTCGGTTTACGAACGCGATGGCAACTATCAACTCTATGTGGATTCGATGGCGCCGGATGGATTGGGCGATCTCAGTGTGGCGTTCGCCAAATTGCGTGAAAAACTGATGCTGGAAGGGCTGTTTGAAGAAAGCCGCAAAAAGCTGATCCCTTTCATGCCGAAAGCGGTAGGGGTGGTCACCTCGCCGACGGGAGCTGCGCTGAGAGATATTGTGACCGTGGCTAAGCGGCGACACCCCGGAATTCCGCTTTTACTTGCGCCGGCCCAGGTTCAGGGCGAAGAAGCCCCGGAGCAGATTGTGCGGGGAATTGAACTGCTAGACAGGTCGGGTCGGGTCGATGTGATTGTGATCGGTCGCGGCGGCGGCAGCATTGAAGAACTGTGGGCCTTTAACGATGAACGGGTCGTGCGGGCCGTAGCGGCGGCAACGACGCCGATCGTTTCCGCGGTGGGGCACCAGACTGACTTTACGCTCAGCGATTTTGCCGCTGATTTGCGGGCGGCGACGCCGTCCCAGGCTGCCGAACTGGTTGTGCCAGACCGTTTGGAGTTGCTTCGTCGCTTGTCTTCAGCCCGGCGGCGGCTCAATCAATTGCTGCAACATCGCTTGATCGAGCGGCGGCTTCGCCTGGAACGCTGCCTGCAGTCTACTCTATTTCGCCGTCCCCGCGAGTTGTTGCGCGACCGAGCCCAACTGCTGGACCAATTGGCAGAGCGGTTGACCAATGCAATGCATGCTGCGCTGAATCAGCAGCAACATCGACTTAACATCGCCAGCGAAAAGCTGAATTTACTTAATCCCTGGGGTGTGTTGCAACGGGGTTACAGCGTGGTGCGCCGACAGGATGGCTCCGTTGTCAGTTCGGCTGCGTCGGTGGAAACTGGGGAATCGCTGGATGTTTGGCTGCACAAAGGTAAAATGACGGTCAATGTCACAGCAACTGAGAAGGTGAGAGAGTCATGAAGAAAGCGACGCCGAAAAATACGACCGCAGTGCCGGGATTTGACGAATCATTAGTCAGGTTGGAGGCGCTGGTGGAAGAGATGGAACGCGGCGAGTTGACCCTGGAGTCTGCGATGCAGAAGCATGCCGAAGGCGTGGAACTGGCGGCATTTTGCCTGCAACAGCTGAAAGCGTCGGAACAGGCCGTGAATAAAGTGCTCAAGCAGTCTGACGGCGTTTTGTCAGAGATGGAACTGATATTACCGGAGGAAGAATAATGTGGCGTAACTATCTGATACAGCGACAGGGCCAGGTGGAAGCGGCGATGGAGAATTTGGTTCCCGCTTGCGCCGGCGAACCATTGGCTGAAATGATGAAAGCTATGCGCTATAGCCTGTTTGCCGGCGGCAAGCGGTTACGGCCGGTTTTACTGATGGCGGCGGCCGATGCCGTTGGCAAAGATGGCCGCTTGTTTCTTCATGCCGCCTGCGCGCTGGAGATGATTCACACCTATTCCCTGATTCACGATGATCTGCCGGCGATGGATGATGACGACTATCGACGCGGCCTACTGACCAACCACAAGGTCTTTGGCGAAGGCATAGCGATCCTGGCAGGCGACGGGTTGCTTACGCTAGCTTTTGAAACCTTACTGTCGCAACCGGATGCGACGCCGGCGATCCTGAACCGGCTTGCCCGGGAAGTCGCCGCTGCTGCCGGGCCGTCCGGCATGGTGGGCGGTCAAGCAATCGATCTGCTGTCGGCAGGAAAATTCCCGACGCCGGACACGATGGCGTTGATGCACAGACTGAAAACCGGGGCCTTGTTCCGCGCCAGTATCAGGTCGGGGGCTTTATTGGCGGAAGCTAATGAAGCGGAATTGGACAGCTTGACCCGTTTCGCAGAAAATTTTGGTCTGGCTTTTCAAATCACCGATGATATTCTGGATGTGACCGGGACTACGGCAGTGCTAGGAAAACCGGTCGGCAGCGACGAGCGGAATCAAAAAGCAACCTATGTTACCGTCTACTCACTGCCGGAGGCGCAAAAGATGGCGCAGCAGGCGGTGGCGGAAGCGGTGGCCGCGTTGGAACGCTTCGGCGACAGAGCCTGGGTATTGCGCAGCCTGTCGGAATACTTGCTGACCCGTGATAGTTGAGGAGTCTGCCAATGAATGACTGGTTTTTTGCCCTATTGCGCAATCAGGTGTTCATGGCGGCGATCGCTGCCTGGACTGTAGCGCAGTTTACCAAAATTTTGCGGGATTTACTGAACGGTTCTTTTCGCTGGGAACGAATTACCGGGGCTGGCGGAATGCCTAGCGCCCACTCGGCGATGGTCGTTGCCACGACGGTTTCTTCCGGTCTGGCGATCGGCTTTGACAGTCCGTTTTTTGCAATTTCGTTTGTGCTTTCCGGCATCGTGATGTATGACGCCGCAGGGGTCCGGCGCCATGCAGGGCGTCACGCCCGGGCCTTGAACCGGATTATCCAGGAGCTCAAGGGAGAACATCCGTTAAAAAACATCCGGCTTAAAGAACTCATTGGCCATTCGCCGATGGAGGTTCTGGTCGGTGCATTGCAGGGTCTGTTTGTCGGCTGGTTTGTCTGCCGTATCATCTATACCTGAAAGGGGCACTTCGCTTGACTTGTTATTTAAAAAACCTGTGTTCGCCTGATGATCTGGCCAAACTTAGTTTTGCGCAGATGGAGGAACTGGCGGAAGAAATACGCGAACTGATGATTCAGACGGTTTCCCGGACCGGCGGCCACCTTGCTTCCAATTTGGGGGTCGTCGAGCTCACTTTGGCATTGCATAAAGTGTTTGACAGCCCGCGGGATAAATTTGTTTTTGATGTCGGCCATCAGTCCTATGTTCACAAAATCCTGACCGGCCGTAAGGATCAGTTTGAAACCTTGCGGACGTTCAAAGGAATTTGCGGATTTCCCCGCCGTGATGAGAGCGCGCATGATGCCTTCGGCGCCGGCCATTCCAGCACTTCGGTATCGGCGGCGCTCGGGATTGCGTTGGCGCGCGACATGAAAGGCGAAAAACATAAAGTGATCGCCGTGATCGGCGATGGATCACTGACTGGCGGCCTTGCTTTTGAAGGGTTAAATCATGCTGGACACTTGAAGCGCGACTTGATTGTGGTGTTAAACGACAATGAGATGTCCATCAGCAAGAATGTTGGCGCGGTTTCGCATTATCTGGCAAAGATGCGCCTGACGCCGACTTACTCTTGGGCCAAGCACAATATCGAGTTTTTTCTGCGCCGGATTCCGGCGATCGGCGACAGTGTGGCGAATACCGCGGAACGGATGAAAAGCAGCGTCAAATACCTACTGGTGCCGGGCATGTTCTTTGAAGAGTTGGGCTTCACTTATCTGGGACCGATTGACGGGCATGACCTGCCGCTGCTGGTTGAAGTGATGGAAAAAGCGAAAAGCCTGCATACCCCGGTGTTGGTCCATGTCTTGACTCAGAAGGGAAAAGGTTATGCGCCTGCCGAATGTCGGGCCGATAAGTTTCACGGCGTTGGCCCGTTTTGCGTGGAATCCGGCCAAACAATCAAGGCGGCTCTGGCGCCGACCTATACTTCGGTGTTTGGCGATGCGATGATTGAAATGGCGGAGAAAGTTCCCGAACTGGTGGGAATCACTGCGGCGATGTCGGATGGTACCGGCCTCGATCGGTTTGCCGCCAAATTCCCGGAACGGTTCTTTGATGTGGGGATTGCCGAGCAACATGCAGTGACGATGGCCGCCGGACTGGCTTCGCAGGGAAAACGTCCCGTTGTGGCCGTATATTCGACTTTTTCCCAACGCGCTTACGACAGCCTGATTCACGATGTCTGTTTGCAGAATCTGCCGGTCATAATGGCATTGGATCGCGCCGGCCTGGTTGGCGAAGACGGACCGACGCATCATGGTACTTTTGATCTTGCTTTTTCACGCATCATTCCCAATCTCACCGTCATGGCGCCGAAAGACGAAGCTGAGTTGCGTGATATGCTCTATACCGCATTGCAACTGGACGGACCGGTTGTGCTTCGCTATCCACGGGGCCGCAGCGACGATGGATTTAGCCTGCCGCCGGAACCGAACAAGTTGGCTGTCGGCAAGGCAGAGTGGTTGAAACCGGGTAAAGAACTGGTGTTCTTGGCAGTCGGCACGATGGTGCAATCGGCTTTGAAAGCAGCGGAGTTGCTGCAACAGAGTGGCGTTCAGGCTGGCGTGGTTAATGCGCGGTTCATCAAACCGCTCGATGCAGAGTTGCTGCTGAGGTTGTCGGAAACGGCCCGCTGGGTAGTGACCCTGGAAGAAAATTGTCTGATGGGGGGCTTTGGTTCGGCTGTCTGGGAGGCGATCAATTCGGCCGGATTGACCGGCCCGAGCTTTTTGCGACTAGGCTTGCCGGACTGCTTTGTTGAGCAGGGGACGCGGGCTGAATTGCTGCATTGTTTGCGGCTGGATCCAACCGGTATCGCCGAACAGGTTGCCGCGTTTATC
>JBGSKE010000608.1:0-2865 GCA_041741355.1 Negativicutes bacterium
GGGAACGTTGACGGCGACATGGTTGCCGATCCGTTCGGAGTGGCCCATCTTGCCGAAAACCCGTCCGTCCGGGCTGGTGATCCCTTCGATCGCCCAGTCGGATCCGTTGGGATTGACCTCGATCGCCATCGACGGATTGCCGGCGGCATCAACATATTGGGTGGCAATCTGTCCCTGCGCCGCCATCCGCTGCAGATGCGCACGACTGGCAACCAACCGGCCTTCGCCGTGAGAAACCGGAATCGAGTGGATGTCCCCCGGCTTGACCAGGCTGAGCCAGGGCGACAGGCCGGAGACCACCCGGGTATCGGCCATCCGCGAGATATGGCGGCCAATCCGGTTGAAGGTCAGAGTCGGGCTGTCCTCAGACAACGGGCGAATCTGGCCGTATGGCAGCAGTCCCAGTTTGATCAGCGCCTGGAAGCCATTGCAAATGCCCAGTACCAGGCCGTCCCGTTCATTCAGCAGCTGCATGACGGCATCCGTCAAAATCGGGCTGTGGAACAGGGCTGCGATGAACTTGCCGGAACCGTCCGGCTCGTCACCGGCGCTGAAGCCGCCTGGCAGCATCAATATCTGGGCGCTGCGGATCGCCTTGGCCAATGCGTCCACTGATTCCTCGATGTCACGGGCCGACAGATTGCGCACGACCAGCACTTCCGCTTCGCCGCCGGCCTTGGCAAAGGCGCGGGCCGAATCATATTCGCAGTTGCTGCCGGGAAACACGGGGATGATCACCCGCGGTTTCACCAGCGACGTTTTGGCTTTAGCTGCCGGTTTCGCACCGGTGAACGGCTGGAAAACGGCTGTTTCTGCCGCCTGCCCGGTCTGGGTGGGAAACACTTTTTCCAGCGTCCGCTCCCAAGCCGCCTGCGCCGCCGCCAGCGAAACCGTCGCACCCAGGACGGAGATTTCCGGCTTCGCCTGGGTCTGGCCCAACAAAACATAGTCCAAGTCAATCAGCGCGCTGGCCGGGTTTTCGCCAGCCGCTAGTTCTAGCACCAGCGAACCGTGGTCCGGGCTAAAAAGTTGTTCGCGCGTGATCGCCGCGTCAAAGACAAAGCCGATCCGGTTGCCGAACGCCATCGTGCTGACCGCTGCCGCCACTCCGCCCAGGCGGACCGTGCGGGCGGCGACCACTCGTTTGGCTGCGATCAACTCGGCCACCCGGCGAAACGTCCGGTTTACCGCGTCAAAATCCGGCATCCCTGCCGCATCGCGAACCAGCGGGACCAACACGACGCTGCTGCCGGGATTCTTAAACTCCGGTGATATGACACGCTCGGCCTCCACCGGCGCCACCGCAAACGAAACCAGGGTCGGCGGCACATTTAGCTCCCTGAACGAACCGGACATGCTGTCCTTGCCACCGATGGCCGCCGTGCCAAGCTGCAGCTGGGCCCAATAAGCGCCGAGCAGTGCGCTGAACGGTTTGCCCCAGCGGGTTTCGTCACTACCGAGTTTTTCAAAGTATTCCTGCAGTGTCAACCGAACCCGCGCCGGGTCGCCGCCCATCGCCACGATTTTCGCCACCGACTCGGTCACGGCGTACACCGCGCCATGGAACGGACTCCATGCCGACAGGAACGGATTGAAACCATAAGCCATCAGCGTGCCGGTTGATGTTTCCCCTTCCAGCACCGGCAGTTTCGACGCCATGCCTTCCGGCGGCGTCGCCTGCTGCGCTCCGCCAAACGGCATCAGGATCGTCGCTGCGCCGATGCTGCTGTCAAATCGCTCGACCATGCCGCGCTGGCTGCACACATTCAGATCAGCCAGATTGGCCAGCCAATCTGCAGTCAAGTCGCCATCCGTCTGCACTGCCGAAACCCGCGCAAAATAGGCCTCCGCTGCCGGCGGCGCCTCTACGCGCACTGCCGCATGTTGACGCACACCGTTGGTATCGAGGAAATCACGACTGATGTCGACGATCGGCTTACCCCGCCAGTTCATCCGCAGCCGCCGCGTGCCGGCAACATGCGCGACCAGCGTGGCTTCCAGGTTTTCTGCCGCCGCCAGTGCGATAAACTTGGCTGCGTCAGCTGCGTCCACCACCACCGCCATCCGTTCCTGCGACTCGGAAATCGCCAGCTCAGTACCGTCCAGTCCATCATATTTTTTCGGCACTGCGTCCAGGTCGATGTCCAGGCCGTCGGCCAATTCGCCAATCGCCACCGAGACGCCGCCGGCGCCAAAATCATTGCATTTCTTGATCAACCGGCTGGCTGCCGGCTGGCGGAACAACCGCTGGATTTTGCGTTCGGTCGGCGGATTGCCTTTTTGCACTTCCGCGCCGCAAGTCGCCAGCGAATCCTCGGTATGCTCCTTGGACGAACCGGTCGCGCCACCGCAGCCGTCCCGGCCGGTTCGTCCGCCGACCAGGATCACCGCATCACCCGGCGTTAATGTTTTGCGCACCACATTGTCTTTGGGCGCCGCCGCGATGACTGCGCCAATCTCCATCCGTTTGGCGACATAGCCCGGATGGTAGACTTCCGCCACCTGTCCGGTCGCCAGACCAATCTGGTTGCCATAGGAACTGTAGCCCGCCGCTGCGCCGGTCGTGATCTTGCGCTGCGGCAGTTTGCCCGGCAGGGTGTCTTCCAGCTTTTGCCGCGGATCGGCGCTGCCGGTCACCCGCATCGCCTGATAAACATAAGAACGGCCCGACAACGGATCGCGGATCGCGCCGCCCAGACAGGTCGCCGCTCCGCCGAACGGTTCGATCTCGGTCGGGTGGTTGTGGGTTTCATTTTTGAACATCACCAGCCAGGGTTCCGGCTTGCCGTCAATCACAGCCTCGACAACGATGCTGCAAGCGTTGTTTTCGTCCGACTCATCGAGGTCGGCCAACTTGCCGGCCCG
>JBGSKE010000609.1:0-2292 GCA_041741355.1 Negativicutes bacterium
GTTTGTCGTAACGGGACAAACCGGTCAAGCTTACTGCTCGTTTCAGCCTGACAGCTCGGGGATGACCTTCGTTCTGCACTGCGCCAGCGAAACCTCACAGCCAAGGGTTCCTTCTCTGTCTGGCCTGGCAGCCTACTCTTCCCATCATCGCCTATTTCATTATTAATATATTCAATATATCCAGCAAGCACGATTTTGTCAAGTTTACGCACAGCTTATTTGCCAAGCAAGATCCGCACAGCCCAGATACTGGCTTCGTATAGAACCAGAATCGGAATCGCCATCATCGTCTGGGAAAAAATATCCGGCGTCGGCGTAATAATCCCGCCGACAATAAAAGATACGACAATCATTACTTTTCGCTGCTTGGCCAAAAACTTTGAACTGATGATTCCCATCTTCGCCAAAACCAACAGCGCCAGCGGCAGATTAAAAATAAGCCCGAACGGCAAAATAAACGAAATCAGGAAAGAGAGGTATTGCCCGAGTGACAGCATCGGTTGCAGAGTTTCGCTGCCGAAACCGAGAAAAAACTTTACGGCCGAGGGCCAAACGAAAAGATAAGCAAAGGCAACGCCGGTAAAGAATAAGATCGTTGACCCCGGCACCATGATCAGCGCCCATTTCTTTTCCTTACCTGTCAACGCCGGTGCGACAAACAGCCAGAGTTGCCAGAGAATAACCGGCAACGCCAGCATAAAGCCGGCGAACACGGCCAGTTTCAGAAAAGCAAAAAAGCCCTCCGCCGGCGCCATGAAGTATAGCTTGCCAGCCGGCGCCGTAACAAACCGCATCAATTCATCAATATAGTAGTAAGCGCCAAACGTACCGGCGATCAATGCCGCCACGGACCAGACAATCCGTTGACGCAGTTCGCTCAAGTGACCGACCAGCGTCATTTCCGCCGGCTGTTCCGGTTCCTTTTCCGTTTCTTCGATATCCGGCATGCTTATCGCCTCATTTCTTGGACTCGTCCGTCTTATCGGCAACCGGGATTTCTTTTTTCGCCGAGTCGGTCTTATCCAATTCAGGTCCGGTAGCATTGCGGAATTCATTAATCGTTTTGCCGAGCGCTTTGCCGATATCCGGCAGATTTTTCGCACCAAAAAGTACGAGAATAATCACTAGGATCAAGA
Source organism: Negativicutes bacterium (assembly GCA_041741355.1). GTDB lineage: Bacteria > Bacillota > Negativicutes > UBA1444 > UBA1444 > UBA1444. The sequence goes on from JBGSKE010000609.1 coordinate 1,137, forward strand.
CCAGTTCCGGCACGCCCAAACCAAACATGAAACTTCACTCCTCTTGCTTACTTGTCGCGGCTGCACAATGAGGCCATCGCGATGGAAATCACTTTGCTTTCCGGCGTGTCAGCCCGTGAGGTCACGACCACCGGCCGGCTTGCGCCGGCAATCAGACCGGCGATTTTGCCGCCTGCCATATAAACCAATGATTTACCTAGAACATTACCCACTTCAATGTTAGGAACCAGTAAAATATCGGCTTTCCCGGCGACAGGACTAACGATACCTTTGTGCTTGGCCGCCTCTTCGCTGACGGCGTTGTCGAGAGCCAGCGGCCCATCGACGATCGCACCTTTCAGTTGTCCACGGTCCGCCATCTTGGCCAGCGCCGAAGCATCAATCGTGCCAGGCATATCGGCGTTTACCGTCTCCACCGCCGCCAAAACGGCTACCTTGACCGGATCGACGCCAAAATGGCGAAACACTGCGGCCGCATTCTGAATGATATCCGCTTTTTGCGTCAGAGTCGGTGCGATGTTCATGCCGCCATCGGTCACGCCGATCAGGCGGTCAAAGCCGGCCAGTTCAAAGACTGCCAGATGGCTGAGCACCCGACCCGTGCGCAAGCCGATACTCTTGTCGAGCACCGCCCGCAGCAAGTCGCCGGTGTTGATCATTCCTTTCATGACGATACTGGCGCTGCCGGTAGAAACATACTCGACCGCCCGCATCGCCGAACGAAAATCATCCGCTTCATTGATGATCTTCATCCCGTCTAGTTTCACGCCGGCTTTCGCCGCAGCAGCTTCTATTTTCGCCTGATCGCCAAACAGGGTGAAAGTCGCCAACCCCTGTTCATGCGCCATTTGGCAGGCCATCAGCACTGCATCGTCCTGCGCCGCAGCCACCGCCACCTTGGCTGGCGCCGACTGCAACACGACATCAATTAGTTCTGAAAAACGAGTGATCATTGCACTCCATCCTCCTGTTCCTGAAGTAAGGGCAGCCGGGCCCGCTTCCAATTTTTGCGGCTGAACAAAACCTGATACGCGGCTATGCCGATGCTTGCGGCCATTTCTTCCACCAACGCCAAACAAGCTTCCCGCGTACTGCTATGGAAGACTGTGTAAAGATTGTATGGCCATTTTTCATGCGGTTGTCGCAAATATACATG
>JBGSKE010000610.1:0-5499 GCA_041741355.1 Negativicutes bacterium
CGCTGTTGGAAAGCTGTTTCTCTTTTCAAATTTCCATAACAAGTAGTCAAACAACCGCTTGAACGGAGCCGCCCGGACAAAAAAACGCCGCAATTGCTTGCAGCGTATCGTCTTTTCAGTAGCGGAGGTAGTCGGGATCGAACCGGCGACCTCTTGAATGCCATTTGAGTCGTGCATGGTGTAAGAACCGACAGAATAATCGAATGTGCCGAAACCCATCGATGAGTCTACTCCGTTAAAATACCAGAATACCCGATATAAAAATTGACACCTTCAGTCGCAAGAAGAATCTACGGAACCACCGCGACCCTGGGGAAATTCACCCCGACAGCTTTTTGCACTCATCTGTCGGGAATACATGATCGCCCTATCCTTCTGACGGAAACAGATACTGAAAGTCGTCCGATATTTTTTTTGCAGTCTCTTTTAACTGAACTACGACAGTCGCAAACTTTTCCGGCGTCATCCGCACCGTGGGCGTTGACATGCTGACGGCCGCCACGATCCGGTTACCCACTCCACGAACCGGCGCGCCGACACACACCAGTCCTATCTGATATTCTTCATCATCTACCGTGTATTGCTCGTCCTTTGCCAAGCGGATCTTTTCGAGCATCGCTTGTTTGTTGGTTACCGTTTTCGGCGTATGCGCCTCAAGCTCTTCAGGCAAAACCGAAAGGAGTGCCGTTTCCGAAATATCCAACAGCAGGCTTTGTCCCAGCGCCGAACAGTGCAAAGGATAACGAATTCCTTTCACCAGGTTGGGACGCAGAACGTGACGCGATTCCACCACTTCAATATAAACGGCGCCATCCCCGTCCCGAATCGCTAGATTGACTGTTTCCCCATACACTTCATTAAGAGCAGTCATGTGTTTGCGGGCCATCTCTTTCCAGCGCAGGAACGTGGCGGCCTTGTTACATTGGCTGATGATTTTGGGTGACAGGCGGTATCGGCGATTCTGGGGATTCTGATAAACATATCCTGTGAATTCAAGCGTGTTGAGAATCCTCTGCACGCCGCTTTCCGGCAAATCTACCAGCTGCCCCAGCTCCGTCACGCCATGTTCCGCTTGATCATTCTTGAAACATTCAAGAATTGCCAAACCTTTTAGTAACGCTTTGACAAATATTTTATTATTTTCATTTTCATTCATTCCATTTTACACCCATATAAATAATTTTTACGAAATATTATTTGCGCCATACAATATTATTCAATCGCCATAAAAATCAGCATTATTCGGCTTAACCGGGCCAAAACAATGATATCCAACTCAAAATTCCCACTCTGCAGCTTAAATAATATCATTATTTTCATTATAGTCAATCATTATTTCGACAATTTCAAATATTTTCATTCCATTTTCATATTATTTTTTTCCATAAAATAATATATATTGATTATTTATTTAATTTTTTTCACATCACCATTCTGCAAATCAATTTCCCTCGCCCTCAAACAAAGAGACGTCTTTGCCCTCGGTGTGTATAAAGCGAACACAAAAAGAAAACGAGGTCGCCTTACCGGCAAACCCCGTCATCAAACCTACCAAGGCGACTTAAAACAGGTGCTGAAAAGCAACCAAACGACACCCTAGCGCCAGATAATTCTTCCACAAGCTAATGATCCCGGTTACGCGATTTTTGATGAACCGCCTCCCAATCTGTGAAATACAGCAGCAAACTGCCGCCAGCCTCCCTCCCCTCGTCACAAGGGGAAGAGCGGGTAGAATCGAGAAGAAAAAAACGAATTTCAGGTCCTAGGCAATCTGGGCCCCGGACGCAAGGAAAGATGACGCCAATCTTTTAATTTACAAAAATTGCTGGATACGCAGTGCTCATAATGTTAGAATGTTGCTGTAGAATAGCCGGATACATCCTAATAAAGCCGGATAAAGCCCGCTTAAGTGAAAAAAACGGCTCAATCGTGCAAAATATAACCGAATTTGGCAACGGAGGAAGGAAATATGTTTGGGCGTAGGATAACGATTTGCATCTTGGCCTTTGGACTGATCAGCTTGGCCGGTTGCACAACCAACCAGTCGAAACCTGCGCAGCCATCCGCCGCAAGAGCCTTCTCTACCGAGCGTTTCGTGATTGCCGGTTCGGGAACCAATTTACCTGTCACAATGAAACTTGCTGAAGCATATAAAACAAAATTTGGTCTCGCCGTCGAAATCCCGCCCAGCATCGGAACCGACGGAGCTACGATTGCACTCGATTCCGGAGCTCTCGAACTGGGATTGATTTCGCGCCCCCTTACGCCCAGTGAGATTGAAAAAGGGCTTAAGACCATTCCTTACGCGAAAGTCGGCATCGTATTTGCCACGCCAGTCGCAGTCCCCGATACCAATATGACAGCGGGAGAACTGCTAAAAATACATCAGGGAATAAAGAATACCTGGAGCAACGGAAAACCTATCTTTGTAATCACCCGGGAAAAACATGACAGTTCGAATCAAGTTCTCTATCAGCTGATTCCTGGCTGGAAAGAGGCGATTTTTCGTTCCATCGATGAAAAGCGCTGGCAAATTGCTTACAAGGATGCGGAAGTTCCGCGGGCTTTATTGAATACTGCATGGTCAGTCGGTCTTACCGATACGACTGAAATAATACTGCACAAAAACACGTTGAAACCGCTGCGGATCAATGGCGTTTTACCTGACCCGGCAAACATCGCCAACGGCGCCTATCCCTTTTCCAAAGAACTGTCGTTTGCCTACAAAGGAGTCTTGACTGATCGGGCAAAAAAATTCGTTGAGTACGTGAAATCCGAAGAAGGAAAAGCAATTATTGCAACGATGGGTGCGGTCCCTGTCGCTGAATAGGCGGTCGATCTGATGCAGTCAGTCAATTTTTCCCGCAGTTTCACCAGACGAATGGCCCTGCTTGCAGTTTCAGTAGGGTGTATCGTCTGTTTTGTTTTGCCTGCGACCTACTTTTATATGAGTTTAGCAGACAAGAAAAATCAGGCTGCCATCCGCGGCGAAGTCCTGGCAAAATCGCTGGAACCGACCGTGAAGTCCAACTTGGAATTGTGGTATTATGATGTGCCGAAATTTGTCGAAATTGCCGGCGGCATCAGTCTTAAAGAAGGCGTTGATGCCTTCCGCATCTATGACGAGCAGTCCAGGCTCATTTATGAAAAACGATTCGCTTCACCATTTGGGCTGCAGTTCGAAGCGAAGACACCGATCCGTTACAACAATCGACTCTATGGTTATGTGGTGTTCGAATATGGACTGGCTAGTATTACTTATACGACGGCTTTGCTGCTGATCGGTTTTTTCTTGATGGGCCTGTTGATTTCGGGCGTTATCTTCTTTTTTCCGACTTTCATCGTCCGAAAGGCCGAGCAGGAAGTTCTGGAGACGATGAGAACCTTGGAGGAAAGCGAAGCAAGATATCGGGCGGTGATGGAGCAATCACCCGAAGCCATCGTGCTCGTGGATCCGCTAAGCGGCAAGATCGTCGAGGCCAATGCACGTTTTACCGAGCGCTTTGGCTATGATTTGCTCCGGGATACCGAACTGACCTTGCACAAGTTACTCCTGAATGAAACAGAACTGAACGAACAGAATCCTGATGATGTGGAATCCATTCAAAGTGTTCCTTTGCAACGCAGGCTGCTTGTACATAAAAACGGCTACACTGTAAGCATCGAAAGGAGCGCACAACAAGTCCTTTATCGCAATCGGCAACTGCTCATGATGGTCTTGCGTGATGTGTCCGAGGAAGTGCGGCGTGAGGATCAAATCAAGCGGGATGCGCATATGGCAACGCGGGTACAGATGGCGTTGTTGGCCAATCCACAGGCATCGGAACAGATTGATATTTCCATTTTGTATCATCCCTTAACGTACGTCGGCGGAGACTTGTATTTTTTGGATTGGCGTTATCGTGAACAAGTTCTGCGGGGATTTTTGATTAATGCCTGCGGTCATGGTCTGGGCACTTCCCTCCATACCGCGGCGCTTCATGTGCTACTAAGGGAAGTGAATGAACTCGATCTGCCGTTGGCGGAAACGATGCGGTGGTTGAATCGGCGGACAAGTGAATATTTTGAAGACAATTCCTTCGCGGGAGCTTTGGTTTTCGAGCTGGATATTCAAACCGGAGAGCTGCGTTGGTCTTGCGCCGGAATCCCGGAGTTCTGGGTTTCAACGGCTGCGTACAAAGGGCCCATTGCAAAACAGGGTTTATTTTTGAGCATTAATGAAGATGAATTTTTTGAAATGCATACCATGCCATTTTCAGCTGGGGACTGCTTTTATTTCATGACCGATGGTCTTTCCGACATCATAGACAAAAAGGACGTTACTCCGTTGGAAAGTTTCACGCAGATGGTGCAAATTCTGAAATCTCTTGCTGAATCCGGTGAATGCCGTGATGATGCGACGGCACTGTGTATCCACGTCAAATCACTGCTGAGTTCTTCCCCCTGCCGAAAAAGCTGGCCCTGGATTATCCATTTCAGCAGTTATGGCGATTACCAGCGCTTAAAGAGGGAAGTCGCAGACATTATTGCAGAAGTGACCGGGCAGAAGCATTCCCTGCAAGAGGTGGCCGTGAACGAAGCTCTTGCCAATGCGCTGGAATGCAGGGACGGGCATCCACGTCAACACAAGGCGCAAGTGCGGTTCAACAAACGGGGGCGGTTGTTTGTAGTCAGAGTAAAGACATCAAGGATTGGTTTTGCCGGAAATGCAATTCTGCGGCGGTTACGTTCTCAGCCTGAGGATATGTTCTCCTTCGGAGAAGACGCTTCGATGGGTCGGGGACTGCCGATAATGTTGTCGCTGTCGCACCGAATGATGTATAACAGCGAAGGAACCGAACTGCTGTTGGCTTGGAAACTGTGAGTCAAGAAGACAAGTGGTTTAGGTTTTGCCGGGATTAAGGATGGATGGCCGGTGCAGGACATCACGACCGGTCTGAGCTTAGGAAGAAGAGCGAGAATCCCGCATACGCGGGACATTATTGTCCCCTCCGTTTTCGACCGACACTAATCGTATTTTGCGGCTATGGCAGCCTGTGTACTTTAATGCAAACCGCCGTGGCATCGTCTTTCGCCTTTTCTACCCAATCTTGCTCTGCGAATAACCGACAAACCTGATCCGCGCCGATTGTTCCCCAATGGTTCTCCCGGTCAAAAACGTCGCTGATCCCGTCGGTAAGGAAGCAGACCGCGTCTCCCTGCCGGATGGGCCTGCGGTGCAACTCATAAGTTTCATCTTCACGGATGCCCAGATACATTCCGGCCACAGTTACCTGTTCTGCGTTATGCAGGAAATGGTTGATCCCGGCCGACGCATAGCGGAGCTGCGCCGAGCCAAAGTCCAGTTCAAAGCCGATTGCCGCGGCAAATGTGCTTTCGTCGATATACTGGGGAATCCGCTGATTCAGCCAGGATAGCCGTTCCGACAAGGAAACGTCCGGCGGCAGGTCCGCCAACTGATGTAGGAGCACATTGACCGCCGCCGTCTGCAGGGCGGTC
>JBGSKE010000611.1:0-4486 GCA_041741355.1 Negativicutes bacterium
CCTGCTGGATCGATTTTTCCCATTTATCCCCGCCGATTGGCGGACTTCTCCGGCAAAGATCGGCGCCATCGTTGTCTTGAGTGTTTCCCTGATTCTGGTTTATGGCGCCTGGAATGCAACGCATACGGTCTGGAAGACTTATGAAATTGAACTGGACAAAATGGCCGGCGATTTGACGGAAATGCGGATCGTGCTGGTTTCCGACATTCACCTGGGAAAAGTCGTCGACAACCAGCGGCTGCAGTTTCTGGTCGACCAAATCAATGCCCGGCGACCGGACCTGGTGCTGTTAGCCGGCGATGTGATTGACGAAGACATCGGCCATTTTATTGATCAGGATATGGCGGCAACTTTTCGCCAATTGCAGTCGCGGTTCGGCGTGTTTGCTGTTCTCGGCAACCATGAATATATCGGCAGAGAGACCGAAGCGGCGATCGAACTGATGCGCAGCGGCGGTATCACGGTGTTGCGGGACTCTTATTTTACTGTGGATAACCGGTTTATCATCGCTGGACGGGATGACTGGGACCGTGAGCGGTTTCTGGGGAGTCCGCGCAAGCCGCTCGAGCAATGGCTGCAGGGGATCGATCCGGCCAAACCGATATTCTTGATGGATCACCAACCGCGTGAACTGGCAGCGGCGCAAGCGACCGGCATCGATCTCGTCGTATCGGGGCATACCCACCGCGGCCAGCTGTATCCCAATCACTGGCTGACCCAAAGGCTTTATGAACTGGACTGGGGTTATCTGCAAAAAGGAACATTGCACGCGGTCGTGTCGTCCGGTTTTGGAACATGGGGGCCGCCGGTACGAACCAGCGCAAAGTCGGAAATCGTCGAAATCAAAGTGAAATTTCGCCAAAGTAAAAAATAACAGGCGTTGAGTATAAAATAAATTATGAGTAGTGGGAAGTGTACTTGTTAGTGAATGGTTTGCAGTTTCAACGAATACAATTAAACGATCGACCTTTATTTGACGCGGCATATCGCAGTTGCCGACATGAAGGATCGGAGAGCAGTTTTACCAATCTGTTTATCTGGCGCGAACCGCTGGATATTGTCTGGACCCGGATCGACAACGCCATCTGCGTGGTGGTGTTGCAAGACGGTCCTGTCTATGCGTTGCATCCCTGCGCCCCCGAACGCGAGCAATCAGTGCAGGCCGCCCGCCTGCTGGCGGAATGGTTTGACCAACAGGGACAGCCTTTGCTGATCAAGGGGTTGGAGCTGGGGCTGGCCGAAATGTTGGCGGAGGAGTTTCCGACCTGGAAAATCGAACATGATCGGCCGGAAGACGACTATATATACAGCGTCAAAGAGTTGATTGAACTTAAAGGACGAAAATTTGAGGCCAAGCGGCATCATATCAAAACATTCCTGAGGCAGAACTATAATTATGCCTATGAACCGATGAATGGCCAGAATGCCCTGGAATGTATTCCGCTGGCCAAAGAATGGCTCGAACGCCAGCGATGCGAGGACCGGATCATGCAAGCCGAACTGTTTGCTGTTGAGCAGGCATTGGCACAGTTTGACGCCTTGAATCTCAGCGGTGGTATCATCCAGATTGACGGAAAAATCAAATCATTCACCGTCGGTGAGGCTTTGTGTGAAGACACGGCGGTGATTCATATCGAAAAAGCCGACCCGTCGATTCCGGGGTTGTATCAGATGATCAATCGCGAGTATCTGTCGCACTCCTGGCCGCAGATGACTTTTGTCAACCGCGAGGAAGACATGGGTATCGCTGGCCTGCGGGCAGCCAAACAGTCGTATCGCCCGGTACGAATGGTCGAAAAATATCGAGCCAGCGCAGAATAACTGACTGCAAAGGAGCAAATGATGGAATACCGGTTTAGCCGGGACGCGGACTACCCGGCGCTCAGGCGGTTGTGGGGTCAGTGTTTTGGCGAGGAAGAACCCTGGACCAGTTGGTATTTTTCCCATCATTATAAAACCGAACACACTTGGGTGGGCGTGAAGGCTGGAGTTGTCGCAGCCCAGGCGCATTTGCTGCCGCATCGGTTGTTTTTGCGCGGCGCCTGGCGGGATGCGGTCTACTTTGTTGGCGTATGCGTCGATGCATCGCTGCGCGGCAGCGGCTATGGCCGGGACATCATGGCGACAGCGCTGGCCGAACTGCGACGGAGCGGTATCGGCATCAGTATCCTGCAACCGCGTTGGCCGGATTTTTATCGTCCGCTGGGCTGGGATTTCTGCTACTCGCGTCGGTTTTACCACCTGCCGCTGGCGGTGGCGGAAGCTTTGCTGGAGACGCCGCCTGCTTTTGGACTGACATGGGTTGCCGATGCCGGTGAGCTTGCTGAATTGTCGCTGCTTTATGAACGGTTTGTCCAGCCACGTCACGGCTATGTTTGCCGCAACCAGCTCGACTGGGGACGAATGCTGGCCGATCACCGCGGTGATGGCGGACGGCTGGGGTTGCTGCTGAACGGGACGCAGCCTGCCGGCTATGTTCTATATAAAATGGCTGATGATTTGCTACGCGTGCGAGAAATGGTCTGGCGTGATCAAACCGGGCTGGATTCGTTGTGGAAGTTGCTGCTGGAGCAGGCCAGGACCAGCGGGATCAACAGACTGGAATGGGAAGATCCTGCGGAAGATTCGGCATCGGCCATGTTTGCCGCGTCGCACAGTGAACCGTTTCTGATGGGGCGATTGACCGACTGTCAATCTGTATTGACAGCGATGCCCTATCCAGACTGGTTGACGGCGAATCTGGCGGTCGAGCTTGTCGATCCGATCGCGCCCTGGAATGCCGGTCGGTTTCGTTGGCAGATCGGGCAGGGGGGAGGAAGCTGGTCTGCGGTCGAGTCTGTTGGCGAACCGGACATTACGCTAAACGTGGCGCTGCTCAGTCAACTTTATTTTGGTCAGCGACCGGCGGCGGAGTTGCTAAAGGCAGCTGGGGGATTTCGGGCCGGCGAAGGGCAACGGGATTTACTAGCGGCGATTTTTCCGGCTTGCCGGAATTTTATCAGCGAATACTTTTGAGTTTCTGTCTCCGACCGTAACAAAGAAAGGGCGTAAACGATGGCAGAATTACTGCTGAAGGTCACGGATCTGGCTAAATATTTCGGCGAACGGGTGCTCTATTCGGGTATCGGCTTTGAAATCAGGCGGGGCGAAAAGGTCGGTTTTGTCGGCCCGAACGGAGCTGGTAAAACGACGTTGTTGCGGTGCCTGCTCGACGAAGAGCGTTCCGATGGCGGGCAGGTCACCTGGTTTCGCTCCTGCGCGGTGGGCTATGTGCGGCAGGAAGTTGACTTTGGCGGGCGAACCGTACTGGAAGAACTGAAACAGGCATATCAAGACGTCCTTGCCTGGGAAGCTCATATGAGGCAAATGGAAGCGCAGCTTGCCACGTTGGGGGATAAAGCGCCGGAGGCGCTGTTGACGGAGTATGCCGAGGTGATGGCGCGATTTGAGCACGCCGATGGCTATGCGATGGACAGCCGGATTCGCCAGATTTCACTCGGTCTGGGCTTTTCCGAACAGGATCTGGCCCGCAGCGCCGCCGAGTTTTCCGGCGGACAGAAGACCAGGATTGCACTGGCCCGTGAATTGGTGCGTCAGCCGGATTTTCTCTGCCTGGATGAACCGACGAATCACCTGGACCTGGAACGGTCCGAATGGCTGGAGGGTTATTTGCGGGGTTATCCCGGTGCGGTTCTCGTTGTATCGCATGACCGTTATTTTTTGGATGCCGTGACAAACCGAACCCTGGAATTGGCCAATGGCTCGCTTACCGAGTATGCGGCCGGTTATTCCGGCTATGTCGAACAAAAAGCGATGCGCCTGACGGCGGCGCTGTCAGCGTATGAGCAGCAACAAGAAAAAATCGCCGAAACGGAAGAATACATCCGGCGTTACAAAGCGGGGATCAAATCGAAGCAGGCGCGCGGGCGTCAATCCCAACTGAACCGGCTGGAACGGCTGGAGCGGCCAGAAACCCGTGAAGCGATGCAGTTCTTCTTTCCCGACTGCGATGAAGCGCCGGAACGAATGAGCGAGTTTGTCGAAGTGGCGGCAGGCTATGGTAGCGAGCCGGTGTTCGAAAATATTTCGTTTTTGCTGCGTGGCGGTGAAAAGGTAGCGTTGATGGGCCCGAACGGTGTCGGCAAAACAACGCTGCTGCGATTGCTGCTGGGGGAAATGCAACCGCTGAAGGGGCGGGTGCGCAACAGCCCGCGGGCCAGGGTTGGCTATTACTCGCAGGAATTTGAAGAATTGAACGATGCGGTGCGGGTGCTTGACGAAATCGTCTACCGTTGCGGGTTGACGGAGGACCGGGCCCGCAAAGTGCTGGGTCGGTTCTTGTTTCGCGGCGACGATGTGTTTAAGCTGGTCGGCGATTTGTCCGGCGGTGAGAAGGCTCGTCTGGCCCTGTTGAAAATCCTGTTGTCCGGTGCCAATTTTCTGGTGATGGACGAACCGACCAACCATCTGGACATTCCGGCGCGAG
>JBGSKE010000612.1:0-3126 GCA_041741355.1 Negativicutes bacterium
ACGTGACGGGCGTGGCCCATTTGCCGGAAGGGACCGAGATGGTAATGCCTGGCGACAACATCCAGATGAACATCGAATTGATCACGACGATCGCGATTGAAGAAGGGTTGCGTTTTGCGATCCGCGAAGGCGGCCGTACTGTTGGCGCCGGCGTTGTTACTGCGATCAACGACTAACATAATTTGAGAGCCCGATGAGTTTCAAGCGGAGGGCTGGCGCTGATGCCACCTTCCGTTTGTTTATTGCTGAGCAAGTTGTTGCTCTCTAGTGTATTGACAGGGCCTGTCAATTGTGATAGATTGTAAAAGCGGCATTTTGAACTAATATGTAAATTCGGTTAAAGAGGTGTGCAGTATGCGTAATGCAGTCACGTTGGCTTGCACGGAGTGCAAGCAACGCAACTATCAAACCAATAAAAACAAAAAAAATGACCCGGAACGCTTGGAGTTCAACAAATATTGCAAGTTCTGCAAAAAACACACAGCACATAAGGAAACAAAATAAAGAGTTTCTTTTCGCGCGGTGATTTCAAACAGGGGTGTAGCTCAATTGGTAGAGTAGCGGTCTCCAAAACCGTTGGTTGCGGGTTCAAGTCCTGCCGCCCCTGCCATTTTCAACAAATTTTCGATTGCGATCGAATAAAATAGGATGTGACGATATGGCGGTTCAGGAAGTAGCGGTGCAAAGTCGAAGCCGACTGGCAAGGCTAACGCGGTTCCTGCGGGAAGTTAAGTCTGAGCTGAAGAAGGTTTCGTGGCCCAACAAGAAAGAACTGACGGCCAATACGATAGTGGTGTTGGTGTCGGTTTTTTTCGCTGCGACGCTGATCTGGATTATCGACAGTGTGTGTTCAAGAATCCTTAAGATTTTCTTACTAGGATAGAGGCGCGTTGATGGAAGAAGAACGTCAATGGTATGTGATTCATACTTATTCCGGCTACGAGAATAAGGTCAAGGCGAATCTGGAACGTAAAATTCAGTCCATGGGCATGCAGACAGAAATTTTTCAGGTTTTGGTGCCGATGGAAGACGAAGTGGAGATCAAGGACGGCAAACGGAAAGTCACCAAAAAAAAGATTTTCCCCGGCTATGTTCTGGTCGAAATGATCGTAAATGACAGAACTTGGTATGTGGTGCGCAACACGCCGGGTGTGACCGGTTTTGTCGGCTCAGGCAGCAAAGCGATTCCGTTGAGTTCGGTTGAATTAAAACCGATTCTGCGCGCGATGGGTGTTGAAGAGCCACGTCAGAAGATTGATGTAAAACCGCAGGAAGTAATCCGTATCGTAGCTGGCGCCTTTGAAAATTGGACGGCGACGGTGACGGATGTATATATGGATCGAGGGAAGATCAGGGCCCTGGTTAATATGTTCGGCCGTGAAACTCCTGTTGAACTGGATTTTTCCCAAGTGGAGAAATTATAGAGGCTGCGCAGACTCCTCATAACTGGAGTCGGTGGGAGGGCTGAATGGCCCGCAATACCACATTTTGCACGTAAGGAGGTGTGAACACATGGCAAGAAAGATAATCAAAGTTGTAAAACTGCAAGTTCCTGCAGGGAAGGCTACTCCGGCGCCCCCGGTTGGTCCTGCCCTTGGACAAGCTGGTGTCAATATCATGGCGTTCGTCAAGGATTTCAATGAGAGAACAGCCAAGCAAGTTGGTTTGATCATTCCGGTTGAAATCACCGTTTTTGAAGACCGTTCTTTCACTTTTATCACCAAGACCCCGCCTGCCGCAATTCTGCTCAAGAAAGCGGCCGGGATCGAAACTGCTTCTGGTGAACCGAACAAGAAAAAAGTGGCGAAAGTATCCCGCGACAAAGTCCGCGAGATCGCTGAGTCAAAGATGCCTGACCTGAATGCTGCCAACGTGGAGTCGGCAATGCGTATGGTTGAAGGTACGGCGCGCAGCATGGGTATCGACATCGTCGATTAGTTGCCGCAGTCTGTGGGAGGGTTTCCCGTTATAACCACAACAGCAGGAGGAAAAGCGAATGGCCAAACATGGCAAAAAATATCAAGAGTCGGCCAAATTAATCGAAGCCGACAAAGTATATGATCCCGAAGAGGCAATTTTGCTGATTCAGAAGATGCCGTCGTTTAAATTCGATGCGACATTGGAAGTATCCGTGAAATTGGGCGTTGATCCTAAACATGCCGATCAACAGGTCCGCGGCGCCGTTGTATTGCCGAATGGGACTGGCAAGACCAAACGAGTTCTTGTCTTTGCCAAAGGCGAGAAAGCGAAGGAAGCGGAATTGGCCGGTGCAGACTTTGTCGGCGCTGAAGATATGGTCGAAAAAATTCAGGGCGGCTGGACTGATTTTGATGTAGCAGTTGCGACACCTGACATGATGGGTACTGTTGGTCGATTGGGTAAAATCCTCGGTCCTAAAGGCCTGATGCCGAACCCCAAGGTCGGCACTGTCACCATGGATGTAACTCGTGCACTGAATGAAATCAAGGCTGGTAAGATCGAGTATCGTACCGACAAAGCCGGTAACATTCACGCGCCGCTGGGTCGGATGTCTTTTGAATCGGAAAAGTTATTGCAGAATTACTTTACTCTGATTGAAACGCTGATCAAAGCAAAACCGTCTGCCGCCAAAGGGACCTATGTGCGGAACATCACTCTGAGCTCGACCATGAGCCCGGGCGTTCCTGTGAACACACTCAAGCTGGCGGCTAAGAAAGACGCATAGTTCGCTTTGAAGCAAAATTTCATACTGAGGCTGTAGACAGCAGGTACCCTTTTGGTATAAGCATCGATGCGCGATGCGCCCGCCGAGGCCGGAGCGAAAGAATCGTGATATTTGTCATGAGGTCTCCGGTGCTTGGCGCCGTGAGACCCTTTTTGTGATAATTTTGGAAGGAGGTGGACTATATATGGTAATCCGCCCGGAAAAAGTGGCGATGATCGCTGAACTGAAAAAAACAATGGTGAGTGCCAAAGGCGTTGTGTTGACTGATTATCGTGGCATTAAAGTTGCTCAGGATACCAAATTGCGCCGCAAAATGCGCGAAGCGGGTGTTGAGTACTCGGTAATCAAAAACAACATGGCGAGTATTGCGGCCAAGGAAGCTGGAATCGAAGGATTGGACGGCTATCTGAAGGGCCCGCTGG
>JBGSKE010000613.1:0-3627 GCA_041741355.1 Negativicutes bacterium
TGAGAGGTCGGGGGCTAATCACCCCCATCTACTCGATCGCGGCGGAACTGGAGCAACTGAAGCAACGGGCCCGCAACAGTCTGACCGACAAAAAAGTGCTGGAGTTTATCCAGCAGCAACTGGCCGGGCGCGAAGCGGTGCGGTCAGATCAATTGGAACTGTCGGCGACGGAAGATTTGTTGAAGCTGATTTTGGCGGTGGTCAAAACGGATGAGACGGACCTGCCGTACAGCATCCACTTTGAAGCAGGCTACCTGACGGTCAACGGGTTTCGGATCCCTGAGCTGACGGTGGAACAGAACCCTGGCGGTGAAAATCGGCAATACGGAGGCAAGCGGCAAGATGTGGATGGATGAGCTGAAAAATTTGAATGACCGTGACCGCGAAAGCTTCAGCCGCCTGGTCAATCTGCTGTTGGCGCGGACGTTTTTGGTCCGCGAGCGGGTCGACCTGCGCGACAAGTCGCTGGTCATCGACCGCGATTTTCGCTTTTTGGAGCGCTACCATTCGTTGCTATGCGGCTATCTGGCGGTGGCCGGTTGGGATCTGAACCTTGATGTGCATCTGGGAGTGGCGGCGCTGTCCAATCGGTTCGGCAGCAACCGCTACCGGCTGAATAAGTTTGAAACCTATTTTTTGCTGGTGCTGCGGCTGATTTACGCCGAAGCCAGCGAAAAACTGACTTTGCGGCGGGATGTGACCTGCAGCGTGCGTGATCTGCTGGAAAAGATGTCGCTGCTCAATCTGCTGGAAAAAAAGTTGCCCGACAAAAGTCTGGGAGAAGGACTGTCGACGCTGCGGGAGTTTAACCTGATCGACCGACTGGAAGGCGAGTGGACCGATCCGGAGACGCAACTGGTGATTTACCCGTCGGTGCTGCTGGCGGTCAATGAGGCGCAGATTCGGCAGCTATATGAAAAGTCGCGTCAATGGACAGTCGTGCAGGAGGAGGTGATTCTGGCCGATGAAGACGCTGCAGAAACTCCTGCTGATTAACTGGCATTTTATCGTCCACGAAACCATCGAACTGAAGCGGTTGAACTTTCTTACCGGCAAGACCGGCTCCGGCAAGTCGACGATCATCGATGCGTTGCAGCTACTTGTGCTCGGCGATACCAGCGGATTTTTCTTCAACAAGGCGGCCAACGACCAGTCGCGGCGCAGCCTGAAAAGCTATCTGCAGGGCGAGGTGGCGGAGAACGAGGAGGAGGGCGTCGTCTACCTGCGCCAGGGCAAGGATTTTTCCAGCTATATCGTGGGTGAGTTTTTTGATGACAAGGAAAAGAAAAGCTTTTGCCTGGGCGTCGTGTTTGACAGCTACTCCGACGGCGGCAAGGAGGAGCACCGTTTTTTCTATTGGAACGGTGCGCTGCCGGAGAACCATTTCATCGTAGACAGCACGCCGCTGGGGATTCCAGCCTTGCGCCAGTGGGCCGGACAAAATGCTGCGGGCCGCAGCAATTTCCGCGTCTACGATTCCGATGCCACTTACCGTGAACATTTTCGCCATCTGATGGGCGGCCTGGGCGAGAAGTTCTTCTCGTTGTTCCGCAAGGCGGTGCCGTTCTCGCCGATCATGGACATCAAGGATTTTATCGCCAATTTTGTCTGCAATATTTCCGGCAAAGTGGAAATCGACGAGTTGCGCGAGAACATCCGCCACTACAAACAGCTGGAAGGCGAGCTGGACCAGGTGAAGCGCCGGATCGCCGGCTTGCAGTCCGTGGACAGGGTCTTTGCTTTCTACAGCGAAGCGGAGCGGCGGCTGCTGATCCAGCGGTTTTTGCCGGCGCGGGCGGAGATTGAACGTATCCGCAGCGCCCTGGAGCAGAACCGGCTGCATTATCAGGCGACGCTGCGGGATATCGCCGATTTGTCGGCTTCACTGGAAAAACTGGACCAGGAACGGCTGGGCAATGAGCAACAAGTCCGGTTGGTCAACGAAGAAAAAGCCCGTTGTGAAGCGCAGCGGCAAAAAGAATTTCTTGATGCGCAGTTGCGCCAGGCGCGGGAAAAGCTGGCGACGCTAACAGAAAATCAGCGTCGGTTGGCAACGATGATCAGCCAGCTGGCCACGGCCAGTGAGAAACTGACGCTGCTGAATCCGGGGCTGGCGGCATACGCGAAACAGTTGCATGCGGAACCGACCGACCAATTGACTGCGGATTTTTGGCGACGGTTCCAGGCGGAGCTGTTGCATACGCTGGAGGCGGCGCGTGAACAGCGGTTTCAGCTGAAAAAACAAATGGAACAGGAGCAGGAAGCGGTCGCTTTACTGAAGGGGCAAATCGAAAGACTGCAGCAGGGCGTCAAGTCGTATGACCCGCGTTTGCAGGAACTGGCGGAGGCGATTCGGCTCGACCTTAGCGAGCGGGAAGGCAAATCAGTGAAGCCACGGATATTCGCCGACCTGCTGGAGATTCGCGATCCCCGCTGGCGCAATGCGATTGAAGGTTTTTTGCATACGCAGAAGTTTTATCTGCTTGTCGAGCCGCAGTACTTTGTGCGGGCATTGCAGGTCTACGACCGATTGAAGCACGAGCGGAAGTTCTATGAGATCGGCCTGGTCGACCTGGGCAAGTTGCAGGAGCGGCTCCGAGCGCCGCGTCCGGGCAGTCTGGCCGAGGAAGTGACGACGCAGGACCCGCTGGCTCGAATGTACGCCGACTTTTTGCTTGGCGGCGTGATGAAGGTGGAGCAGGTGGAGGACTTGCGCCGCTTCCCGACGGCGATTACGCCCGGTTGCATGCTGTACCGCGGCTTTGTCGCCAGGCAGCTGCACCCGGACCGTTACGCGGTGCCCTATATCGGGCAAAAGGCGATCGAGGACCAGATTCACATCAAACAGCAGGAACTCAGGCAACGCCAGGCGGAATTGGCGCGACTGGCCCCCCGGTTTGCCGAGTTGGCGGACCTGGCCGGGATCGAAGCCTGCCGCCAGGACGATGTCGAGCGGATCGGCCAGTATAGCGCCGAGCGGCAGGAAATGGCGCCGCTGAAAGCGCGTATCGCCGCAATGGAGGATGAGCTGGGCCGGCTCGACCTGAACAAGGTTTATCAGCTGGAAGAACGCTTGCGCAGCCTGGACAAGGACCGCGAGCGGATTTTCCAGCGAACGCGGCAAACGCTGGAACAGGTGGCGCAGCGAAAATCTGCCAACGAGATATTGAGTCGTGACACCATTCCGGCCCAGGAAGAAGCGCTGGCCAGCCGCCTGATCCAGCTAAGCGAGGCTTACCCGGCGTCGTGGCGGGAAGCGACCGGCGAACCGCGTTTCCAGGAAGAACTGGCCCGGCTGGGTGCGGCGGAAAAGGTGCAGACGAATTTTGCCAACCAACTGGCCCGCAGCGAGAGCCAACGGGAAGAAAAGTGGAATGAGCTGGTGCGCTTGCGCAGCGACTTTAACCGGGATTTTCGCAGCGCGCTGGGGGTGACGCTGGCGACCAATGAGGCCTGGCAGGAAGAACTGGCGAGGCTGGAACAAACCTGCCTGCCGGAATACGAGGCCAAGATCCGTTCGGCAAAGGAACAGGCGCAGCGCGAGTTCCAGGAAGATTTCATCAGCAAGTTGCGCCAAAATATTGAAACGGTGAAAACCCAAATTGATGAACTAAACTCGGCGTTGAA
>JBGSKE010000614.1:0-3592 GCA_041741355.1 Negativicutes bacterium
GGTCCGCCCGGTCCGCTGTCGGAATATGAGAACGATTTATTGCTGGCGCGTTTCTTTACCCAACGAATTCGGCGGCGAGCGGCGGATGAAGTTGAGCGGGGCGAGTGGAATTCGGGTTGGTATGAATTGTACGAACAATGCCTGGCCCGGGAACTTTTTCGCCATGTTGAAAATACGATTAGCGGCAAGGCTTCGCACCATGTCCGCTTCAAAGACAAACTTTTGGGGATTGTTCCGGTGTCGCGCCCGGTCGAGACGGCGTGTGATATTGCCGGACTGGTTTTTGTTCGCGATTTCTTGCAATTAGAAGCGCTGCCATTGCTAATGCGGGATGCGTGACCGGATGCAAAACAGTGCGATAAAAATAAAAAAGAACCAGATGGTACGTTTTGTCTGCAGCC
Source organism: Negativicutes bacterium (assembly GCA_041741355.1). Taxonomy (GTDB): domain Bacteria; phylum Bacillota; class Negativicutes; order UBA1444; family UBA1444; genus UBA1444. Next base: position 402 of record JBGSKE010000614.1, read on the forward strand.
GCTGCAAGCGCCAGCTTGTTTGGGCCGAAGCCACGGTTACGGTGCAATGCCCATCCTGCGGACGCTGGGTCAAGGCCAATAAAATCTGGCAAGGCGAACCGCCGCCCGGCAAGGCGAAAAAAAGTTCGCCGTCGCCCGAACAAATGGATTTGTTCAGATAACCGACCAATATTCGTACGGAGATGAAAGAGGTTGGATAAATGGCGTTGAAGGGAATCAAACGCTATCGGGTTCAGGATTTGGAACCAGGCATGGTCTTGGGCCGGACACTGCTGAATGAAAAAGGGCAGGTCATTTTGGACCAAGGAAAGGTCATCCTGCAGGAAGGGACCCTGATTACCCGCGAGCTGATTAACCGGTTGCGTAACTGGAACATCTGTGTTGTTGATGTGCAGGTTTTGCTGCCGCCAACGGCGACAGCAAAACCTGCTACGAAGGAGGAAGGGCCGCTTTCGATTACCGAATTGGCAACGGACATGCTGGAGTGGATGGCCGGCAAGACAACGCTGTCCGTGTTATTGGACCGTTTAGCACGCGGTTTGGGTTGCCTGTATCCGGGCGAACATGTTTTCATTTCGTTGCTTGACGGATCGCCAGTGCGTTGGTGGGTTATTGCTGCCGCCGGGTCGTTCAAACTGCCGGACGTGACGCTGGAGCAAAAATTCCGCGGTCAGGATTATCTGGCCGGTCAACCGGTGATCATCGGTGAACTTTCGGCGCACAAAGCTCCGCCGGTGCTGGCGCGAGCCGATATGCTGTCGATGTGCGGCGTACCTATTATTGCGGGTGATACAACGGTTGGGTCCATTGAACTGTTTTCGCAGCGACCGGATGTTTTTGCCGATGAGGATCTGAAGGCGATTAATTTATGCGCCCGCAAGGCGGCGGTGGCGATCTGCAATGCCAAAGTCGGCGACCAGTTGCGGCAAACTGCCGAGGAACGCGATTTGCTGTATGAAATCATGGGATTTGTTTCCGCCTCGATGCCACCGGTGCAATTGTTGTCAAAAGTGGCGGACAGTCTGGGCAATTACCTTTCGGCGCATGCGGTTGCAGCTTTTACCGTTCAACGATTACCGCACATCCATAAAACAACCGAAGTCATGATGCGCAATTTCACGCGTAGCGACATGGAGAACCTTAAGGACATCTTTATTGGGCGCTGGCCAGCCAACTCTGCCAATGACGAGACGGAAACAAACGGGAGAATGCTGGAGCGGCAGCAGGCCTTTGCAGTGAGTTTTTCCGTCGGCAAGTCAATTTACGTTCTACCATTGTTTTCGCGCGATTTATTGCAGGGAATTATCGTGTTGTTGTGGGAATATGATCGCAAAATTGATTTTCACCGCCACATGGACGAAATGATCCGGATCGTATCGGACCAGACCGCGATGGGGCTCGAGCGGCATCATTTGTACATGGGCGTGGAAAAAATCGGCCTGACCGATGAATTGACCGGCCTGTCCAATCGGCGGATGTTCAACTATCTGATCGAGCGGGAAATAAACCGCAGCCGGCGATACAGACGCCCGCTCAGCCTGGTGATGATCGACATCGATTATTTCAAAAAAATCAATGATACCTGGGGACATCCGGTGGGCGACGTGGTGTTGCGCGAACTGGGCGGCTTGATGCGGGAGAACTTCCGCCGTCTGGATGTGCCGGTGCGCTATGGCGGTGAAGAGTTTGCCGTAATTCTGCCGGAGACATCACTGGAAGAAGCGATCAATTTTGCCGAGCGATTTCGCGTCAAGGTCGAGAAGACTAATTTCATGAATGGGCGGGAACGAATCCCGGTGACGATTAGCCTGGGAGTTGCGACGATCGGAAATTCCGCGGTTTCTGATGATATGGACGCGGATGCGTTGCTGCAAATGGCCGACCGGGCTTTGTATCAAGCAAAGCAGTCGGGACGCAACCGGATTGCTGCCGGCCGCAACAACTAACCGAACGTTTTATAAAAAAACGCGAAAAAAGTTTTGCTGATCGCAGCTGCGCAGCAGGGAAAACCAGCTGGTGCTGCGAATAATAATAAAGTTATGTCGGAGGCCCTAAAAATTCCTTCGAACGATCAAATTGCGGGAGGATGATGGACAGACTATGAAAAACAGGAAATTTTTAATTCTCATGACAGTGGTCATGGCGCTGGCGCTAGTGTTGGCTGGCTGTGGCGGCAAGAAAGAAGAACCGAAGAAAGAGGCCCCTAAGGCAGCAGAAAAACTGAAGGTGGCTTTTGTCTATGTCGGGCCAGTGGGCGATGCCGGTTGGACCTATGCGCACGATCAGGCGCGCAAATACTTGGAAAGCAAAATGCCTGACGTACAAACCGTCTTTGTCGAATCTGTGCCGGAAGGCGCTGACTCTGAGCGCGTGATAACCCAATTGGTGGAACAAGGCGCCAAAATCGTATTCACAACCAGTTTCGGCTACATGGATCCCACAATCAACGTAGCGAAAAAATACCCCGGAGTCACCTTTATGCACTGCTCCGGCTTCAAAACTTCGCCTAACGTAGGCACTTATTTCGGTCGGATGTATCAGGCTCGCTATCTGTCAGGCATTGCAGCCGGCAAACAGACCAAATCAAACACGATTGGTTATGTAGCGGCTTTCCCGATCCCTGAGGTTGTCCGCGGCATCAACGCCTTTACCTTGGGCGTTCGCTCCGTGAACCCGCAAGCCAAAGTGAAAGTGATTTGGACCAATACCTGGTATGATCCGGCAAAAGAGAAACAAGCGGCGATGTCGTTGCTTGACGCTGGGGCCGACGTGATTGCCCAGCATCAGGATACCCCGGGGCCAATGCAGGCAGCGCAGGAAAAGGGCAAGTTTGGTATCGGTTACAACACCGATATGAGCAAGATGGCGCCCAAGGCTGTGATGACCTCCCCGGTCTGGAATTGGGGCCCCTACTACGTGAAAGTGGTGGAAGGCGTCAAGAATAAGACTTGGAAAAATGAGCAATATTGGGGATCCATGAAGGAAAACGTCATTGATCTGGCGCCGTTTGGACCGATGGTGACCGATGAAACAAAAAAACTGATTGCTAACTCGAAGAAAAAAATCGTTGACGGCAGCTGGGATGTTTTCTGGGGTCCGGTCAAAGATCAGACAGGCGCTGTGAAAATCGCCGCCGGTCAAAAAATGTCCGACGCTGATATGCTCGGCTTCAACTGGTTTGTTGAAGGGGT
>JBGSKE010000615.1:0-9539 GCA_041741355.1 Negativicutes bacterium
ACTGCCAACTTCTTTGAAGGCATGGCCTGCACCGGCGGCTGTGTTGGCGGCCCCGGCGTATTAACCGACTCGCGGGTCACTGCCAAGTTAGTCGAGAACTTCGCCAATGCCGCGCCGGAAAAATCAGCAGTCACCAATCCCAACAGCGAACCGTTGGCGACATTGGGGTTGCACCGCCACCATACATAGTCGGGCGCGATTCCCGCTTACTATATCAGTTTCAGCAGTTCCTGGCCATCAACCACCTGATCGACAAAGCTGGTCAGGTGGTTTTGCATATCGAATGTAACCTTTCCCGGGTAAAGTCGCCGATTCTTGTCCAAAATCAGCCGCAAGGTTGGTCTAAGCGGTAGGTCAGGCGGAACGCTCACAACAACGCCGATATCACCGTTATTCAGTCGCACTACCGTCCCAACCGGATAGATTGCAATCCGCTGCAAAAAAATCGGCAGAATCACCGGATCAAAATGCTGATTGCCTTTCACCAGCATTAATTCATAAGCTTCGTGCGGCAACATCGCTTTTCGGTAAGGGCGATCCGACGTAATTGCATCATATACATCAGCAATCGCAACAATCCGTGAATATTCATGGATCTCGTCATTACCGAGGCCGCGAGGGTAGCCGGTTCCATCGTATTGCTCATGATGCTGCAACGCAATATGAATCGACGGTAAGGTCATCGACCCCTGGCAAGTTCGCAAAAGATCAAACCCCAACATGGTGTGACCGCGCATAACAATCATTTCTGCATCATCCAAAGCGGTTTGTTTATTGAGCAACGCCGGATCGACCTTTGTTTTGCCAATATCATGCAACAACGCACCAACTGCCAGTTCCTGCAATTTCGCTTCTGTATACCCCATATGAGAAGCCATAAGCACCGCCAGCCCGCACACGTCGACAGAGTGAGCAAATGTATAGTCATCATGCGTTCTGATTTCGGTGAGATGGATTAGGGCGTGACGATTGCGCAGCACCTCTGATACAATCCGGCGCGAAATATCGTGCAGCGCTTCAAAAGAAACGTCTGGCCGCTTATTGCGCAATACTTCAAATGCCCGCTTAACCGTTTTCAAGGACGTATTCCGGGTTTCGTCGGACAGGATTAAGGGGATCTCAACATCATCAAACAGCGGATTACGCACATAAATAGAATACACGTCGATTTCTTGCAAACGACGGATATAGGATTCGGTAATCTCCTTATCAGCCGCCAGCAACATTCGGCCTTCAGCGTCAATTATATTTCTGGCGGTAATCATTCCGGGAGTCAATTGTGAAACCCGCACCCGTTGCACTGCTTAGCACCAACCTTTTATACCCCTCCCCCTGTATCAAACGAAGAATTGCCTGAGGAGGGCTAACCATGAAACTTTATATCTGGCGTCATAACCGAAAATTTCATAGTTGGAGTATGTTTAACGAACCTTGTGTGCATCAGTCCATGTATACCGATGTCCTGGCAGCCGTCATCGCTGAATCGAAAGAGCAGGCCTTGCAACTGCTGGGCGACTCGGATCAAGGCTGGTTGTTGGCAGAACTCGACCGAATAACGCCAACTGTGCTCTCCGTAAATAACCCGACAATCGCCTTCAGCGAAGTACGCTGCGATTAAATGCCGCCTTACCAGGCAGGCGGATAAATCACGCGAGGCGATACGGCCCGTACATCGTTTGCGCCGGTCAGCACCATCGCCGTTCTCAGTTCTGCTGCAATTCGGTCCATAACCAGCTTGACCCCTTCGGCGCCACCGCCGACGGCGCCGGTGATTACTGGACGACCAAGCAGGACATATTCCGCCCCAAGCGCCAACATTTTCAAAACATCGATGCCGCTGCGAACGCCCCCGTCAACCATTACAACCAGTCTGCCTTTTACCGCACGGGCAATCGCCGGCAATACTTCAGCAGTGCCTGGAGTATGATCAAGCGCCCTGCCGCCATGATTGGAAACAACGATCGCATCGACCCCTGCTTCGGCGCAGGCCAAAGCTTCGTCAACCGTCATGATTCCCTTTACAATAAAGGGGATTTGTGTGTTGCGCTTAATATATTCCAGTTCGATAAAGCTCTTCGGGCCAACCGGCTGTCCGGCCCGCGTCATGTTGATCAGCGCCGCCGCGTCAATATCGATGCCGAAGGCAACCGCGCCGGCCTGCGCCGCCTCATTGGCCAGCAACACGATACGCTCTGATTCTCGCGGTTTGATGATGGCGATTCCTTTACCCTGTTCAGCCCTTATCGCCGCAAGTCCGCCCTGAAAAACTTCAGGGTTCGGCCCGTCGCCGGTCATCCCCAGCACGCCCGATTGTACGGCCCCAGTGATCACTGCCGCCGAATACTCAGCCTCGCTCAGCGTACATTTCATGTTCATCGCCGTGCCGCCAACCGCCGCGGCCAGCACCGGCATGCTCATTTCTTGCCCGAACAGGGCTGTCGACATGATCGGCGCATTTACCCGATGCACGGTACGCAGATTCAGTTTAATTTCCGCAAGTGCGTTCACATTGTTACGAAACCCCATCCCAGTCCCCACCCCGCCCATGCCGGGAACCTCTCCCGCGCAAACAACGCCGTTGCACACAGGGCACAACCTACAGGCGCCGTTAAACCGGTCTTTAGCCTTTGCTTTCAATTCCAACCACTCCATAAAAGCACCTCCCCATAATATTAACGTTGCTCAGCGTCACCACGCACCGCAATTGGCTCTCCTTTTCGATACCCAGCCAAAAACGCCATGAAAGCCAGCAACAGAATTCCGGCCCAGCGAATGGTGTGGTCGATCGGTATGTCGATATACTCAGCCATCGAATAAGCACCGGTACCCAGTAGCATAAACGTGTTCTCGGCAAAATTCTGGACCGTCGTAGCCCGACCCGTGCCGATGGTACGATCACCCAGATATTCGTTCAGAGTATTAACCGGGACAATATAAAGTCCGCCCAGAATCCCCACCATAAATATCAAGCCAACCGCCAGCGGCAGCGTCTGGACATAACTCAAGATAAATACGGCAGCACTCATTAGAACGCCAAAGATAATCGCCCGCCGGTAGCAACGCAGCGAAACCAAGCGCGGCGCCAATAGCGCGCCGATACCGATGCCGATGCCGATCACCGCCATCAATAAACTGACCGGTTTATTGCCTGACAATCCCAGCGCTACCGGAACCCAGACAAACATCCCTAACCGCAGGATGTTGGAAACCGTCCAGAAGAATGCGGAACCAAGTACGGAAAAACGTGCATCGACATGTACCATAAAATATCGGATATCGCCGACAAATTCGCTAATGGCATTCCACCCGGGCATTTTCCCCCGGCTGGGATTCATCGGGATCAAAAAAGTAAAGCCAATCGACACGACGTAAAGCACCAGACCAAACAAGCAGGCCAGCGGTATCGAATAATCGGACAAAAATCCGCCCACGACCGCCCCGCTAAGAATTGCGATGATTGTGGTCCCTTCCAGCCAAGAATTTGCTTTCATCAGTTGTTCTTCATCCTTAGTCAAAAAAGGCAATATGCCATATTTGGCCGGACTGTAAATAACCGATCCCAGACCGAAAATCCCATAACTTAGAGCGGGGTTCAGACCAAACAGAAATCCAATCAGACACAATGCTTTGACAATATTGCCCACCAACAGTACCCGCGCCTTGGGAACAAAGTCGGAGAATCCGCCGACCCAGGGCGAAGCGACGATATATGCGGCCAGGTACAAGCCCTGGACCAACGGCAAATAATAATCGGGAAATGCATCGCGCAAAATAATTGCCTGGGCAATGAACAAGAGTGTGTTGTCAACGAATGCGGACAAGAATTGTCCGGTCAGCAACGCTCCCAACGGCGAAAACAATCTATTCAAAAGCCGGTCCCACATCCTTTCCGAGTCCGCACGCACCGCAAGCATAAATTTCAGTAAAATCAAACTTTTCTTATGATGAAAAATGCGCGTCCGTACGCGTAAATCATAGCAGACCCGCCTATTTCTGTCAAAATAGCGACCTGCAAATGAATTGGCAAATATGGTATAATTTGCGTATGAAAAATGCAAAAAAAGTTCTTGTTGCAATGAGCGGCGGCGTTGATAGCTCGGTTGCCGCCGCATTATTAAAACGTCAGGGCTACGAAGTGATTGGCGCGACAATGAAATTATGGCAGGATGCTAGCGAGGATACGACCGGACCGGAGCGTAGCTGTTGCACTTTATCGGCGGTCGAAGATGCCCGGCGAGTATCGCAAATGCTGGATATTCCGCATTACGTATTCAATTTTCAAGCTGCTTTTGCCCGCGATGTCATCGATTATTTTACCCGGGAGTATTTGGCCGGACATACGCCAAATCCTTGCATCGCCTGCAACCGGCATCTTAAATTTGGTGCGCTGATGCACAGGGCGCTGGAACTGGACGCCGATTTTGTCGCTACGGGTCATTACGCCCAAATCGAGCATAATCGGCAAACAAACCAATACCAACTGTTAAAAGGACTGGACGAAAAAAAAGACCAGTCCTATGTTCTCTATCATCTCGACCAAAACACCCTGTCGCGTTTTTTGCTGCCGCTGGGCGGTCTTACCAAAGCAGAAACGCGCAGCTTGGCTGCTGAGTTCGGTTTTGCCGTGGCCAATAAACCGGAAAGCCAGGAGATTTGCTTTATCCCGGACAACGATTACCGCCGCTTTCTACAAGAAAAAGCCCCTGGCGCCATTCAACCTGGACCCTATGTCGACAAAAACGGCACGGTTTTGGGCCTGCACAAAGGCTTCGCCTGCTATACCGTCGGTCAACGCAAAGGACTGGGTATTGCATTGGGTCAACCGATGTTCGTCACTTCGATTGACCCACTCAATAACCGGGTGACTCTAGGCCTGGAATCGGATGTATTTTCGGATTATTTGTCAGCCCGTGATGTCAACTGGTTGTCTGGCGTCACGCCGACCGCGCCACTACAGGCCATGGCAAAGATTCGTTCCACGGCGGCCGAACGCCCGGCATTTGTCGTTCCCTTGCCCGACAATCGGTTGGAAGTACATTTTGCACAAAAACAACGCGCCATTACCGCCGGTCAGTCGGTGGTCCTCTATGACGGCAACGCGGTGCTAGGCGGCGGCATCATCGAATAGTCAAAACGGCATTATTCATTGGGAGGGATTGGCATGCAAAACCAACAAACGATTAGCGAAAAGGTCATCGGTCTCGGCGCCGAACTGCCGCCGACGCCGATTTTCAATCCGGCCTTGCGTCGTGCGCCGGACCGAGGCTTCAAACTGACGCCGGCCCAGACGAAAGTCGCTTTGCGCAATGCCTTGCGTTATGTTCCCGAATCCTTGCACGAAACGCTGGCCCCTGAATTCTTGGCAGAATTAAAGACCCGGGGCCGGATTTATGCTTATCGGTACATGCCGAGCGCGCCGCTCCACGGCAAACCGATCGACGAATATCGCGGCAACTGCATCGAAGGCAAAGCATTTCAGGTCATGATCGACAACAACCTGAACCCCGAAGTCGCCTTATATCCCTATGAGCTGGTCACTTACGGCGAAACCGGCAGCGTCTGCCAAAACTGGCTGCAATACCGAATTATTAAGCAGTATCTGGAACTCCTCACTCAGGACCAGACGCTGGTGATCGAGTCGGGGCACCCGCTCGGTTTGTTCCCGTCCCGTCCGGACGCGCCGCGGGTCATCATTACCAACGCTTTGATGATCGGTATGTTCGACAACCAGCACGACTGGGAAACTGCCGAACAGATGGGCGTCGCCAATTACGGGCAGATGACCGCCGGCGGTTGGATGTATATCGGACCGCAGGGTATTGTCCACGGAACCTTTAACACCATTCTCAATGCCGGTCGCATGAAACTGGGCTTGGCGCCCGACCAGGACTTGAGCGGCCATCTGTTCATCACCTCCGGCTTAGGCGGCATGAGCGGCGCGCAGGGCAAAGCGATCGAAATTGCCGGCGGCGTCGGTATCATTGCCGAAGTAGACCTCTCACGCATCCAGACCCGGCTATCACAAGGCTGGATCAGCCAGATGTCGGATCAGTTGCCGGAAGTATTTCGGTTTGCCGACGCAGCTCTGAAAAACAGGCAGCCGATGGCGATCGCCTATCACGGAAACATTGTTGACCTGCTGGAATATGTGGTAAAAGAAAATATTCCGCTCGCTTTGCTGTCGGACCAGACTTCCTGCCATGTGCCGTATGACGGAGGCTATTGCCCGCAAGGCATGACGTTCGAGCAACGCACCCGCATGCTGGCCGAAGACAGGTCCCGTTTCCATGCTGCAGTCAACACCAGCTTGCGGCGCCATTTTGAAATGATTAAGATCCTCAGCGAGCGGGGAACTTATTTCTTTGATTACGGCAACGCCTTCTTAAAAGCGGTTTTCGATGCAGGCGTCACCGAAGTATCGCTAAATGGAACTGATGAAAAGGACGGTTTTATTTTTCCGTCCTATGTGGAAGATATCATGGGCCCGGAATTATTTGACTACGGCTACGGACCTTTTCGCTGGGTCTGTCTCAGCGGCAAGCCGTCCGACCTGTCTAGAACCGACCAGGCGGCGATGGAATGCATCAATCCGAACCGCCGTGGACAGGATCGCGACAATTACGTCTGGATCCGCGATGCAGAAAAAAACAAACTGGTAGTCGGGACGCAAGCGCGAATTCTTTATCAGGACGCCGAAGGGCGCGTACGAATTGCTCTGCGATTTAACGAAATGGTGCGCAACGGAGAAGTTGGCCCGATCATGCTGGGTCGGGACCACCACGATGTTAGCGGCACCGATTCGCCGTTCCGGGAAACCGCCAACATCAAAGACGGCAGCAACATCATGGCCGATATGGCCACCCAATGTTTTGCCGGCAACGCCGCCCGCGGCATGAGTCTGGTCGCGTTGCACAATGGCGGCGGCGTGGGGATCGGCAAGGCGATTAATGGCGGTTTTGGCCTAGTCCTCGACGGCAGCGAACGAATTGACGCCATCATCCGTTCCGCAATGCTCTGGGATGTGATGGGCGGCGTGGCCCGCCGCAGTTGGGCCCGCAACCCGCATTCCATGGAAACGATCCGGGAATTCAATCGCGAGCAGGCCGGACAGGCCCATGTCATCTTACCGCATCTGGTGGCAGACAAGCTGATCGATAGTTTGATCGCCGCCACGTAACAAACGAAAACCTATCTTCCGATCCATTTTTCTGCTATGATGGACTTAAGAAAATACGATATTTGTCGATGAATATAGAGTAACAATGATGTGGGGAGTGATAGTCATGACCACGCGTATCCCGCAACAACCTTCAACCCTTCAGGGACAAAATGCCGCTGATGCTTTGTTGCGCAAAGAAAAAACCGCCAAAAGCGATAAACCAATTGATTCGCAGCAAAAAACCAAGCTGGATGCATCCTATGAGTTGAACCTGTCTGAATCAGCTCAATCGATGATGGCTTCGCCGCTGCCGGCAGTGACGAATTCCGACGAAGCAAAAAAGCAACTTGCCCTGATTCGCGCAGCAGCTGAAAGGTCTGCCGACTCGGTGTTAAGCTCGCATAAACCCAGCGCCAAAGCTGTGGTGGATTTACTGGCGTAAATTTCACGCACCCTTCGAACAAGGCGATCAAAAACTCACAGGGATCATGCGGGGCCGTCGCAGGCCGCCGCATGATCCCTGTTGCTTTGTATTTTTTTGGACAACGAATTATAGCTGTTCTGACGGCTTGCTCTGACAGCTGGCAATAAACAGTTCGACCAAAGCCGGATCAAACTGGGTTCCAGCGCAGCGGCGCAGTTCCTCTATCGCCGCGGTATGGCTGATCGCCTTGCGGTATGGGCGATCACTCGTCATCGCGTCATAGGCGTCGGCAATCGACAATATCCGGCATTCTATCGGGATTCGTTCCCCAGCCAGCCCCAGCGGATAGCCTTCCCCATTCCACCATTCCTGGTGTTTCAGCACCCAATCGGCCACAGGCAACAAATCCGGCGACGATTGGGCAATACGGTGGCCGATTTCACAATGCCGCCGCATTTCAATTACTTCATCCGGTTCCAGCGGACCCGGCTTCAACAGTATCCGGTCTGGAATCCCCACCTTGGCGATATCATGAAACTGCGCCAACAGCCGCAGATCGGTCATCCGACTCTCCGGCAAACCGGCGGATTTCGCCAGCCGAATCAACATCTCCTGCAGCCGGTCCGCATGTCCTTCGGTGATAAAATCCCGCGCTTCCAGCAGTCTCATCACCGTCTGGACAATCGCGCTACGCGCACTTTGGCTGCGGTGCAGTTTACCCCGATACATTTTGTTATCCGCTTCACGGAACAATTCGCGCATCGAAACTGCTTTATCACTGCGGAAAGCGAATCCGGCCGAAAGGCTAATCGGAATCCGCTGCGGGTTTTTGTGCAACGCTGTCACCGCGGCGTACACCTTTTCCACGGCAGCCTCCATCAACGCCAGGTTCGTTTCGCGCATCAGCACGGCAATTTCATCGCCGCCAATACGGGCCACCAGATCCGTTTCGGCAAAACAGTCCCGAATCAATTCCGCGGTTCGCACCAATAAATCATCGCCCTGTTCATGGCCAAACGAATCATTGACCAATTTCAGTCCGTCAAGATCAAAAATAATCAAGCCCACAGCGGGCTCGCCGCATTTATCGCGCCGGGCCATTTCTTCTTCAAAGAACGTCCGGTTATAAAGGCCGGTCAACATATCGTGATAACTCAGATAGTGCATTTTTTCTTCAATGTACTTGCGTTCGGTCACGTCACGGGCCGAGACCATGTAGACGGTTTTCCCTCTCAGATGGACCAACGCCCCGGATCGTTCCACCTCGACAACCCGGCCGCTCTTATGTCGGAATTGGCGCGATTCAACAGGCAATTCATGCTGGATCGGCAATATTTCGTCATAATAACGATCGATCTGCGCTTTGCTACCGAGGACAAAAGTATAGATCGGCATTGCGTCGAGCTCTGTCTGCGAATAACCGATCAATTCCTGGAAATGCAAATTGGATTCAACGACCTTGCGAGTCGTCGGGTCAATCAGAACGATCGCCTCCGAAGATTTTTGCACCAGCGTCCGGTAGCGTTCTTCACTTTCCTGCAATGCCGTCTGGGTCTGCTGCAATTGCTCGATGGCTTGCCGCTGCTCTGCATTGCGTAGCGCCAACCGTGAAAACTGGGCGCCAATCAGATGCAGCGCCTGACAAATCTGCTCAAATCTTCCCCTGGACATTTGCGGCACCTTAGCCAGCGCCTGCAAAAACAGTTCTTCATCCAAGCCCAATTCCTGGGCATATTGCCGGTAATACGACTCGTCGACCGCCGCATCTCGCACCTGCCCGATCAACCAATTGGCGATTTGCCTGTCACCTACGGTGATTCCTGTCCCGCCGTCAAGCAGCTTGCCGCTGAGGCACAAGCCCCAGACCGGTCCATCCGGATTCAGCAACCCGATAAAGGCGTCAGACTCCTGGCAATGCGTCATTCCTTTGGCAGTGCTGCGGATCATACTGCAAAA
>JBGSKE010000616.1:0-2346 GCA_041741355.1 Negativicutes bacterium
CCGCAGGTAAAAATTAAATCGGTTGTAAACAATACGAAAGAAATTGAAGAACTGTTGCTCTTGGATCAGTTGGACATCGGCTTGGTGGAGGGGAAAACTATTTCGCCGGGGATACTGTCAGAGCCGTTTATGCACGAGGAATTGGCGTTGGTTTGCGGTGCGTCGCATCCGCTGGCGAAGAAAAAAACTGTAAAGCCGGCCGAACTGGAGCAATATGAATTTGTGGTCAGAGAGCAGGGCAGCGGTACGCGCGAACTATTCGAATCGGTGATGGCAAGTCAAGGGCTGCACTGGCAAGTCTATGGAGTGTATAATAATGTTGAGGCGATCAAAAAAGCGGTGACGGCCGGACTGGCATTGTCTGTAATGTCACGGTTGGTAATTGGACGGGAAGTGGCTGCAGGGGAACTGTTGGTTGTCGCCTTGCAAAAAATGCAATTCGCGCGGCAATTTAGCATCGTGCATCACAAAAACAAATATCTGCCGCCGTTGCTGCAGCGATTTATCCAATTGTGTCTGCACGCGGGCCGAAAAGCGTAAAAAAGGGTTCCCGGTTTTATAACGCGAATAATTCTAATGCTGGAAAGAAAATATAAAACAACAAGTGAGGCAACAATGGAGTGGGAGAATAAAACCGATAGTTCCGCCGCCTGGCGGGAAGCAGCAGAAAAGGCCCTGTTAAGGGGCGAGATCAACGAGGCGTTTCGCAGCATTGACAAGGCGATCGCGGCTAGCGGGCGCACGATCGATTTGTTGTTAAAGGCTGATTTGTTATGGGCATCCGGCGATTACGAAAAGTGCATTGATTATATCGCCAGCAACATGAGTCGGTTTGACGCGGACCTGACCGCGCGCGAACGCAAGAGCCGGTTGGACCCGCTACTGCGCAAGGGCGCAGACTATTTTTACAAAACTGCCGATTCTTTATATGAAGCCGAACGGTACGCAGAATGTGCGGCGTTTGCCAAACGCATTTTGACCGACTATGCTGAATTTCTGAAGACCAAAAAGCATCGAGATTTATTTAACTTTGCCTGGAGCAGCTCTAACGATGAAATGCTGCGCAACCTATATAAAGAACGCAACTTTGACGGTTGCGTCGCAGCCATTGATGAGATACTGACCCATTCCCAGCGTCTGACTACGATCGGCCAGCGCAATCGCTATCGCAAACTGCGTGCGTTAGCCTACTTTCGCCAAGGCCGTTATGGCATTGGCTTGCTTGATTTTCTGCTCGTGCCTGGTGTTTGGTTGACCTTGCTGATGTTGCTGATAACAGGTTATGGGTTGAATATCGGTTATCAGGTGCTCGTTGGCAGTGGCTATTTCAAACCGGCAACGGCCGTGACGCAAAAAACTGAATCACCGGCTCCGGTTTCGCCGGCGACTACCGGCAAGGCGGCGCCAACCCGACCGGCGGTCCGACGGGTCGAAATCAAAAGCATTAAACTGTTTGAAGCCGATCGATCCATTCCGTTGGTCGGTTCGCGTGTTTACCAAAATCAGTTCAGCCGACAGGCTCGGCGAATTTTTGTCGAAGTTCATTACCGCAATCTCAATTTCCGTAAGGCTGATGTGTCATTGCCGCTGATTATCCAATATATCAGCCCATCAGGGGTGTTGCTGCAGGAGATCGCGTCGCATTCCAATCCGAAAAAAGAATATGAATCCGCCATCACGTCGCTCGGTTGGCGTCCGGATGGCGAGGTTGGCTGGCAACCGGGGCGTTATCGCGTCAGAGTGACGCTAGATGGCGAGGTGCAGCCTGACGTGGAGTTTGACGTGCGATGATCAAGCCGCCGCCGGTAAAATTCGGTGTACCGCAAAATCCGACTGATTTTAATCTGCACGAGGAGCAAGGCTTGACGGCGTATGTGCCGCGGGGAATGGAAGCGGTGCGAATCCCCGTGGAATTGTCAGAGCTATTGTTTTTGAAGAAATTGATGGCGCGAGTCGCCATTGGCAAAAAACTGGGCAGTTGTTGCTGAGTTTGGAATAAGGAATGTATGATGAGAAACCGGGCTTTTGCAAATGCGAAGCTCGGTGTTTTTTTCGCATCGTGTATTCTATATGTAAAGCAGACAAGCAAACAATCAGCAGGCGGAATGAAAGATTGCTGCCCAAAGGCTTTTTGCAAGGCGAAAATTCAAAATTTCCCCAATAGATTCGCCGTGGCGTTAGCAGTCATATCAGACATTTCAAAGCAGTTTGTCTAGCCTACAATGCATTGTCAGATTAACGTACTTGCGTCGATTCGTAAGCGGCCCATGCTGGGCGCACAATAAAGACCGCAGCTTCACTTTCCAATATGATTTCCCGATTGAGTCGGTTATCGTCGACGACCAG
>JBGSKE010000617.1:0-1964 GCA_041741355.1 Negativicutes bacterium
TTCCATACTAACTTCTTCTAATTTCCCACTGTAACATCAACTTCCACCGCTATCTGGATGTTACTTCGGGAATTTACGATTTTTATTTTTATGCCGGTTTTAGCGCAATCAGACATCCACCGCCAAAAATCGATTATACCAAACCAGCGACTCCCCGTAAGCTTTGGCAACATCACTCCCCTGCACGCCAAACAGAGTCGCCAGAGCAGCGACCGTGAGCCAGTCACCCTTTTCATAGGCCAATAATAGCCGATGCAAGTCTGTAGCCGGTCCGGATTCGCCGGTTAGGACCGCGCGAACTTTGGCATCAATCTGTATCTCACGGGCAATATCGCGCATCGAAAGACCCAAAAAAACATCCAGCAAGGAAAACAAACCGGTAAGGAAAACCGTAGCCGGCGCTACCGGCAATTCAATTTGCTGCGCCAGCAATTCGCCGAATCGCGCCCGAATCACCGCCGTAGCCATGATTTCATCAGGATTTTTCTCGCCCAGTGCACGAAACACCATCAACGTCAGCCATTTTACCATTTCTTGCTGTCCGAGCAATTTCATCGCGTGTGAAATCGAAGCAACCTCACCCCGCAAGCCAAAAACCGATGAATTAATATATTTCAACAGTTTATACGAAAGCCCGACTTCGCGGCGAAATATGTCTTCCAGATTCGCCCACTCAAGCTCACTCTTTTTGATTTCTTGCAATAGTTGCAATCGGGCCATCTGCGAGTGTGAAATGTTTTTGCCGCTCAAGATGACCGGTTTGCTAAAAAAATAGCCTTGAAAATAGACACAGCCCAATGTAACCGCTTCATCAAACATCGCCTGGTTTTCAACTTTCTCCGCCAACATTTTGATCGAAGTCGGCACTTGCCCGCCAAACAGGCGCGCGCGCTGCTGTCTGGTTGAGTTCAAAAAATCCACTTTGATAATATCGGCGAGTTCAATCAATGGCAAAAACTTTTTTGCAAAGACAAAATCATCCAGCGCCAGCGAATAACCTGCAGCCGCGAGTTTTTTGCAGGCCTGGACAACAGCAGGAACCGGTTCTACGGTTTCCAGTATTTCGACGGTTAATAATTCTTTGGGCAATAGGTGCGCCAATCCCGACAGCAGCAATTCTTGTGTGAAGTTGACAAAAACACGTTTACCAGAAGCCACTTGCAGAATGTCCATCGAAAAGAAACCATTTGTCAACACTGCAGTTGACGCCAGCTCCTGATCGCCGGCATCAAAAAAATTCTGTCCGCCGCCACGCCGAAACAACAGTTCATAGGCGTAAACATTCATGTTGCGGTCAAAAATCGGCTGTCTGGCGAGAAAAACATCCATGTATTGTTCACTCTCTCCTAAGATTGTCGTTACAATGTTGATTACAACAAGAAACCCTCACAGGCCGCCAGATCAGTTCCCAGCACTTCCAGCGCCTCCGGTTCCAATTTGGGCATTGCAAATGCTTTTTTTTGTTTCCAAGCAAAATAATCCGCGATATGCACCGCTGCAACCACTTCACGATTCAGCACCGCCGAATTCAGCGGGTCATGATGGAACATGGCCGCCTCCACAATCGGATGCGGCAGACTCCACCAGTTGAGTAGAAAGCCACCCACTTCATCGTGAGAAATCCCCATCAGGCTTCTTTCGGTATCACGAAACGTTGAATCTTTATTTTGAAAAACCGAACGGGACACGCCATCATACGGTTGGGCGTAATCCTTGAGCAATAAAATGCGGCCAATGTCATGCAACAGCCCCGCTGTTGCCTCATTATCCTTCATCGCCCGCCCCAGGCAGCGTTCAAACAAAGTATGCGTCATGCGGTTTACGCGATCTGCATGGTCCCATAAAACATCTTTGGAAAAAAAACCGCCATGCAATCCGTCCAGTTGCTTCAGGACGGTAAGCCCCAGTACAATCGTTTTCAAATTGGTCAGACCCATATAGACAATGGCCTGGCGGACCGAACC
>JBGSKE010000618.1:0-7365 GCA_041741355.1 Negativicutes bacterium
TTTTCCGCCGACAACCAGATGTTGTATGCCGCTTCCAATCTGGGGCGGGACAAAAAGGCATTGGTACTGATCGATCCCCAGACCGGGCAGGAACAAAAGATGCTGTTTTCCCACCCGGCAGTCGATGTGGGCGGCGCCGGCTGGTCCAATGCCCGTAAGGTGCTGACCAGTATCGGCTATACCACGGACAAGACGCGGCGGCACTTTTTTGATGACAAGGCCCGCAGCCTATACGCCAATCTGGAAAAACAACTGCCAGGCTATGAAATCGCGATCGTGTCCAGCGACAAAGCCGAAGCGAGCTATATTGTCCGGACCTATAGCGATAAATCGCGCGGGTCCTACTATCTATATGAAGGGAAAACCGGCAAGCTGGAAAAATGGCGCGAACTATCGCCCTGGATCAATGAAGCGGACATGGCTGAAATGCGTCCGATTTCTTATAAAACCAGGGATGGCCTGACAGTTCACGGCTATTTGACGCTGCCGCAGGGCAAAGAAGCGAAAAATCTGCCTGTGGTGATCAACCCGCATGGCGGTCCCTGGGTTCGCGATCATTGGGGCTTCAACTCGGAAGTTCAGTTGCTTGCCAACCGGGGCTATGCGGTCCTGCAAATGAATTACCGCGGCTCGACCGGCTATGGCCGTGCGTTTTGGGAGGCCGGCTTCAAGCAATGGGGCCGCAAAATGCAGGACGATATTACCGATGGCGTCGAATGGTTGACCAAGCAGGGGATCGCCGATCCGAAACGGGTGGCGATTTATGGCGCCAGCTATGGCGGTTATGCGGTGTTGGCCGGGCTGGCCTTTACCCCGGAAATTTACGCCTGCGGCGTTGACTATGTCGGGGTTTCCAATATCTTTACACTGCTGAAAACGATTCCGCCCTACTGGAAACCGTTGATGGCCGAGTTTTATGAAAAAGTGGGACATCCGGAAAAGGATGAGGAATTTTTGCGGGCAATATCACCCGTATTCCACGCGGATAATATTCGCGTGCCGCTACTAATCGCGCAAGGCGCCCGAGATCCCCGCGTGAACAAGGGGGAGTCGGACCAAATGGTAGCCGCCCTGGCGGCGCGCGGCATCAAGGTGGAGTATCTGGTCAAGGATAATGAAGGACACGGTTTCCGCAACGAGGAGAATCGGTTTGAATTCTATGAGGCGCTGGAACGGTTCCTGCAGGGTTGCTTGCAGTAAAATTGGCTAAGTTAAAAGAGTATCAGGGGCGTACTTAAGAAAGGAAGACTGCAATGCAAAGGTTGACTGTTGAGAGATTGCGGCCGGAAATGGTGGCTGCCGTCGATGTAGTCGATCCATTGGGAAAAATTTTGATCCGGGCCGGAATTGCATTTCAGGAATCCCATATCAATGCACTGGTTGAAAACGGATTCAAATCCGTCTACGTTTCGCTGTCGCCGTTTACGGCAGCGGTCCCGGAGCCGATTCTGGCGACGGAACTGCATAAAGAAGGCTTGAAGTTGATTCGCCAGGTGTATGCGGATTTTAGCAAGGGCGACGTTGACGGAACTCCGCTGCGTGATTTTGCTTCCCGCTTGGTTAACCAAGTGGTTATCAACCGGACGACAGCGTTTCAATGGATTGATTTGCGTTCGACCGACGATTATTTGCCGGCCCATGTATTAAACGTAGCTGTATTATCGATCCTGATTGGCTTAAAGAGCGAATACACACCAACGCGGCTGCACGAACTGGCAGTCGGCGCTTTGTTGATGGATATCGGCGAAATGAATATTGCGCCCGAAATCTTAAAGAAAAAGGATAAATTGACGGCGGAAGAAATGCTGGAAGTGAAAAAACACCCGGAACTCGGCTTTGACGGTATGCGCAAAAAAATCAAGGGCCTGGCGACACCGTCGATGCATGTGGCCTATCAACATCACGAGAGTTTTGGTGGCAGCGGCTATCCACGCGGGATTGTCGGCGGCGAGATTCATGAGTACGCTCGGATTGCCGCGGTAGCTGACATGTACGATGCGCTATTGTCCGACCGGCCCTTCCGGCACTATTATTTACCCAACGAAGCGGCCAGTATTCTGCAGGCTTTTGCCGGCAAAATTCTCGATCCGGAAATGGTATCCCGACTCTTGTCGCAAGTTGCCGTGTATCCACAGGGAAGCCTTGTCCAGGTGGATACCGGCGAGTTGGCGGAGGTGGATAGTGTGGAGTTCTCTTCACTTGCCCGGCCGAAACTGCGGCTGTTGACTGACGCCTGGGGCAACCCTATCGGGGACCCGGACAATCTGGATTTAATGAAGCAAACAAAACGGCATATCGTCAAAGTATTCAAGGATCAGGAAATCGTGGAGTGGATCACCAAGTGATCCACTCCTGATATTCGGAGGTGCTCCTTGCACATCTTGCATTGTTCGCCAATTGGAGCATCCAAGTTGGCCGAGTTTATCCAGCGGTTGCTGCAGGAAGGCGCAGAACGGAACGAAGAGCGGACTGCGTTGATGCTGCCCAGCCCTTATCTGCTCGAACAAGCTCGTCTTCGGCTTAAACAAACCGCTTTGCCAGGCTGGGAATTTCCCGGCCTGTTTTCGATGGATGAATTGGCGGCGAAATTATCGGGTTACCGCAAGATAAGCCGTGTAGAGCAAGAACTGATCCTGGAGGAGATTCTGGTCGAACCGCAGCAACGGGACGCTTGCGCCTGCTTTGCCGAGATTGCGGAATTCCCTGGATTTGTTGCAGCGCTGGCCCGTTTGTTCGACGAATTCAAAATGGCGGCAGTGACGCCGGATGAACTGGAAAGTGTGATGGAGGGGCTGGCCGACTCAGGCGCCGGAGATGCAGTGCGCGATCCGGCAGTTGCCTTGTTGTTTCGCCGCTATCAGGAAAAACTGATCGAATATGCCTTGGTTGATATTGCCGGAACCTATCTGTTGGCAGTGGAGGCCTTGGCGAAACAGGAAACGAAGCTGCCGTTCCAGCGCCTGTTGATCGCCGAGTTTTCGATTTTGTCGCCGATGCGGCTGCAATTCATCGCGGGACTGCAACGCCGGGTCCCGGTGGAAATCAGTATTTACTATGAAAAAAACCGGCCAGCGCTTTATGCGGCAGTCGAGCCGGTTGTTCAGTCGCTAGTGGGACTGGGTTTTGTTCAGCAAACGCCGATGAAACCAAGCGAAGCCGAGCCGGCGCTGCAGCATCTGCAGCGGCAATTGTTTGCGGAACGGCCTGACATCAGCCAGACAGCGCCGGGGCTGACAATCCTGCTCAGCCCGACTCGGGCCAAAGAGATCGCCTTAGTTGCCGACCAGGTCAAGTCGGCGTTACTGTCGAGCCAACTTTGCCCCAGTGATATCGCCTTGGTGGTGCGCGAGCCCGAACTGTATCCGCAAATCCGGCAAAGCTTTGCCGAACGCGGCATTCCGCTAGATGCTCCGCACAGCGTCCAACTTGGCGAACGCGCCTGCGTCCGGCTGGTTTTTGCCTGGCTGGAACTATTGCGCTGCGGTGGCGGCAGGGCTGAGGTGATGGCAGCGATCAAGTCGCCTTACCTGCGGGCAAAGTTGCAGTGGGATGCGGACCGGCTGGAGCAGCGCTTGCTGCCTGCGGTTATCCGTGACTGGGACGATTGGACTGCAGCTATTGTGCGTCAGGCGCCAGATCCGGCTACAACGCAGTTGTGGCTTGATTGTCTGGCGGACATCCGGCTGCAGCAACAACAATGGACTGATTTGGCGACCGCTGAGTCGGTTTTTGCCAGCTTTCGGGCTTGGGTCGAGTGGCTGGATCTGCCGGCCGTATTGCGACAACATCGCCGTGACGGGACCTTGGACTTGGCCGAAGTACGGGCGGAGCTGTTGGCCTGGCAGGCAGTGCTGTCGGCGTTTGAAGAAATGGAACTGATGTTTGGCTGGTTGCGGCAGGGCGACAGGACTTTGGCGCTCAATGAATTTTCCGCCTTGCTGAGACGGATGTTGCAGGGAATCACCGTTGACCTGGCGGAACGGCAGGAACTGGGGGTACAGTTGGTGTCGCCCGGGACTGCCAGCGGCATGCGATTTCCGTTAGTGTTTATCCTGGGCCTGACAGAAGGCGAGTTTCCGGCGCAACCCCGGGAGAGTTGGCTATATGGGGATGGCGATAGGCGGCTGTTTGGCGAGATGGGGCTGGAGTTGTCTACGGCTGTCGGGCGGGGCTTGCTGGAAGACTTTTATTTTGCCCTGGCCATTGCCATGGCAAGTGAGAAATTGGTGTTGAGCGCGGTGACGGACAGTGAAAAATTGCCGTCCCGTTATCTGAACGAAGTGACGCGGCTGTTTGCGGATACGGCGATTGCGGTCGAAACGACGGGAATCGAACAGATCGTGGCGGCGACGCCCGAAGTGGCCAGAAGCAGGGCCGACCTGATCCGCGGGTCGCTGCGACACTGTTGGCAAGGCACGGATAAGACAGCGGCGTGGCAGGAGATTTATGACGCGTTACAGGCCGGTTTTTCAACAGGATTGACAGAACGAGCCATAATTGAGGCGAACCGGACAGATGCCTATGCAGGCGCAGTTTCCGCTGAACTGATTGAACCAAGGCGCTTTTCCGCCTCGGCGCTGGAACGTTATGCGACTTGTCCGTTCGCTTATTTCGTGACAGATATTTTGGGACTTGGCGATTGGGACGAGGCTGACGAAGGACTGGATGCCTTGTCCGCCGGTGCAATCTGGCATGAGATATTGGCGGCCTTCATGACAACCCGGCAAGGGGAAAAATTGAAACCGGCGGAAATGCAACGCTATATTGATCAGATAATGGCGTTGCTTGACCGTAGTGTAGGCAAAAAGGAACAGCAAGGCAGGTTGGTTCCCGGTGTTTGGTGGCAATTTGAACGCCGCCGCTGGCAGCGGGCTATCCGACTCTGGTTGGAAGCCGAATTGAACCGTCAGGACGGGTCCCTCTTGCAGCCAGATTATTTTGAGTGGGGGTTCGGCATGGAACCAGGACCGGGCAGCGACGCCCGATCCAATAGCCAGCCGCTGATCATTGAACAGGATGGCAAGCAGGTCGAATTGCAGGGGAAAGTCGACCGTATCGATGTATGGGCTGACAGTTATCGGGTTATTGATTACAAAAGCGGCCAAACGCCGACCAACAGGCAATTGCTGCAGGGTGTATGCCTGCAGGTCCCGGTCTATATGATGGCGGCGGAATCGCTTTTGGGACAAAATTTCGCCGACGGCATCGGCATGTATGCGCCAGTGGGGCGAGATAGCAAAGAGTTTTCTCTGCCCGGCAAAAAAAGTTCCAAGGAAGAGTTGTTTGCGCTGACACAGCAATATGTGCTCCAATGGGCGTCCGAGATCCGGGCGGGAAAGTTCCCGGCCCGACCGGCGCTGGAATGCGCGTCATACTGCCTGGCGGCGGCGTTTTGTCGCCACGACCGGCAAGCGGACAGTGAAGCTGCGGAGGAGTCCACGGATGAATGAGTTTACCGCCGGTCAACAAAAAGCAATCGACATACTGGATCGGAATTTGCTGGTCAAAGCCGGCGCAGGGGCGGGCAAGACCCGGGTCCTTGTGGAGCGTTATATCGCGATCCTGACCCAGGCAGCGGCCGAAGTGGACGGCATCGTTGCGATTACATTTACCCGCAAGGCGGCCAGAGAAATGAAGGAACGGGTGCGGGGCAAGGTGCGTCAATTGATGGCCGAAACGCAAGGCAGCGAGGCCTGGCAGCGCTGGCGTGATGTGGATCGAAAAATGGACAGCGCGCCAATTACGACGATTCATTCGCTGTGCAGTCGGATTTTGCGGGAAAACCCCGCTGAAGCCGGTGTTGATCCCGAATTCGGCCTGATGGAAGCGGCGGACGAAGCAGCGTTGCTGGATGATGTATGGCAAACGGTGCTGGATCAGGCGGCTGGCAAGCAGGAAGTTTGGTTGATGAACTTGCTTGACGTTTATTCACCGGGCCAGATTCGCCAGGAGTTTCGTCCGCTGTTCGAAAAGATTTTTGCAACCGGCCTGATCGGGCCGCAATTGGAAGCGGCGCTGTGGCCGGAGCCGCCGGAGCAAGCTGCGGTTGCCGGCGAAAAGCTGAAATCCGCGTATCAGGAGTTGTTCCGCTGGATTCCCGACACGGGAAAACTGAACAAGACGCAGGCAACCTTAGCTGAAATCCGTTCAAGCTGGGAATCGATCGAGAGCCGGATCGAGATGGCGACTGAGGACATTACCGCACTGGATGAACTGGAGATTGCCTTAAAAGGACTGCGCAGCAGCGGCGATCTGGGCGAAGCGATCAGAGCCCGAAAAGCGGCGGCGCAGGACTACCGGGGTGCATTGCTGGATTGGCGGCTGCAGCGACTGGCGCCGGACTTGTGCGTTTGGTTCCGCCAAATGGCGGCAGCCTGGGAGCTGGCCAAAAAACAGCGGGGCGCGTTGACTTACGACGACTTGGAAAGCGGCGCAGAAAAACTGTTGCGTCAGCATCCGGCGGTGTGCAGCCGCTATGTGCAGCGATTGCGGTTCTTGATGGTGGACGAATGCCAGGATATCAATGAGCGGCAGCGTCAGATTATCTATCTGCTGGCCGGCGGCCATCCGGAAAAGCTGCAAGGCAATAAGCTGTTTGCGGTCGGCGACGGTAAACAGTCCATCTATCGGTTCCGCGGCGCAGACAGTCGGGTTTTTAGTCGATTGCAGAACGATGTCTGCCAAAGCGGCGGCGAAGTGGTCGAGTTATTGGAAAATTTTCGCTCCCATCGCGACTTGGTAGGCGCCTTCAATGACTTTTTTCTGCAACTTATGCCGGCGGCGGTTTGTGAAGAGGAGACTGGCGGCGCTGATGCGGTTGAGTATAAGAAACTGAACGGTCTGCGCGGTGAAGCTGGGCAGGCGCAGGTTGAGCTGTGGGCGCTCGATGCGGCTGCCATGAAAGGCGGCGCCGCCCGGGCCAAAGAAGCCGAAATGATTGCCGAACGGATTAGGGCCTGGGTTTCTGACGGCGCGGCAACGGTCAGATATCGCGACATCGTGGTTCTGCTACGGGCTTTTACCCATGTTTCACTGTATGAAGCGGCTTTTGCCGCAGCGGGGATCCCTTACTACGTGACCGGCGGACGAGGGTTTGCCGGACGCCAGGAAGTGGCTGACGCGCTGGCGCTACTTCGGTTTTTAACGAATCCTTATCATGAGATGGCATTGTTTGCGACGCTGCGCTCGCCCTTCTTTCAGTTGCCGGACGACGTTTTGCTGCTGCTGCGCCGCGCTGGCGGCGATGCGGGGATTTGGCGCGGTCTGGCGGTTGTTGAATCGATCAAGGGACTGGATGAAAAACAAATTCAGGCGGCGCTGCAAGCGAAACAACTGTTGGCAGACTGGTTGGCTCGGCGCGGCTAT
>JBGSKE010000619.1:0-5342 GCA_041741355.1 Negativicutes bacterium
GCAATCGCTTCCTGAAGTCGTTCCTCCTGCAATGGATTGCCCTGAAGTATTTTTTCCGCCTGGCAAGCACGAAACGCCTTCGGTCCGACTGCCCCGAGGGCAATTCTCGCGTTCCTGTCGGCGTCGATTGCAACCGCCACGCCCACCGTTGCCAAGTCTACGCCTTCGCGCCGGGATAATTTTAAATAAATTGAAGCTGCTGCCGATGAAGGAAAGGGCAAAAATATACTTTCCACCATTTCACCAATCTCCAGTGTCGTCTGCCCGGGCCCAAGAATAAAATCAAAGATCGATGTTGAACGTTTATTAGCCTGTCCACCGGAAATATTGATCACTGCATCATAAAGCAGCAGGGCAGTAACCGTATCTGCCGCTGGCGATGCATTGCACACATTACCGACAACTGTCCCTCTGTTTCTGATCTGTTTGGAGCCAACTTTGACAGCGGCTTCGGCTAACGCCGTGAATTTTCCCCGGATCAGCGGCTGTTCCGCCACTGTGGTCAGTGTGGTCAAAGCACCAATTTCTACTCCATCTGCTCTTTCAGATACATTGGAACTTAACTCTGCGATTCGGCGCAAACTCACAACGAGGTCCGGGGAACGCTTTGCGTGGTTGATATGATTGATTAAATCGGTCCCGCCAGCCAAAATCGCCGCCGAAGCTCCATATTGACTTAGCAACGCCGCCATTTCGTTTAGGCTGCTCGGCTCGACATAAGCAAACTTATTCATGTTAGCCTGCCAAGATGGCAACCGCTCGACACCAACCCGCAGTACAACCTGCAAATTTCACCGGCAGGGCGGAGACGATAAACCCATAGGGGCTAGGAATACTATCGAGATTTGCCAGTTTTTCGATCTGTAAGTACTCGCGTTTGCGCCCATGCATATGGGTAGGCCACAACTCCGTCTTATCGCCTTTTTGTTTGAAGGCATCGACCATGGCATTGACCGGCCGGTCCAGTGTCCAGGCATCAATGCCGATACAACGGATTCCCTGATCCAACAGCCAATCCAATCCGTCAATACCCAGTCCCGATTGCATTGCCAAATAGGTCTGTGTATCCGTTCCCCAGTACTTGTCACAACCGGTGTGCAGCAGCACGATGTCGCCCGGCTGCAACGTATAGGATATTTTCGCCAAAGCTTGTTGCAAATCTGCGACAGTAATTTCGTCGCCAGCTTGTTTGTGTCTCATATCCAGCACGACCCCTGGACCATAGCACCATTCCAGCGGCACTTGATCCACCGTTTTAGCCGGTTTTCCTTCACTGGTCGTTCCATAATGAAAGGGTGCGTCAACATGAGTTCCCGCATGAGCCGAGCCGGAAATGAAGTCCGTTGCCAACGCCATCGTGTCAGGAAAATCAGTCGCCTCAATCCCTGCCATTTTGGCCAGACGAGAAGCGCCGGCTAGATGATCGGAATGCTCGATTTTAGGTCCAAACGGCTCTGTTGCCCCGTTTTGATGTAAAACGCTTAAATCAATCAATTTAACCATTCTTTTCATTTGCCTCCATTGATTTGACTTCTCCTTGATTCGCCGTCTTGCGAATAGCATCCGCCAATTCACTGCCGACACGCAATCGATGATCGCGGGTAATCATTTCCGCTTTTTCCACGTCCCGGTTTTGCAGCGCTTCAATCAACAGATCATGTTCCAAATCTGATGTTTTTACCGTGCCAGGTTTCAGTCCAAAAATTGCTCTGCCGTATTGCGACTTCACCAACAGCTCTTCAATCATGCTGAGCAATTTGGGATAGGGCGCTTTCCCCATAATGGCCATATGAAACTCTCTGTTGAGGCGGGCATATTCAACGGAGTTATTTTTTTGGTCTTTCATTCTGTTGTCAATATTGATAATCTCTTGAATTTCCGTTTCAGAAAGAAAGGGGATTGACATCCGTGTGGCCATACTTTCCAATGCAGCTCTCATGACAAAAACTTCTTCAATCCACTCCGGCGATGGCGTTGCCACAACAGAACCGATATAAGGTTTGGTCTCGATCAGTCCAGTTGCTTCCAGCATTTTTAGCGCTTCTCTAACCGGTATATCACTAACCGAAAGCTGATCGGCGATCTCTTTTACGATTAATCTGGTACCCGGTGTCAACCGGTTAGCAACAATCGCGTCCACCAATGACTGATAAACCAACTCGGCCTTTGTCGAAAACTGTTTTGCGATTTTTAGCAACCTCTACGCCCCCAATTTACTTTTTCGGTGGCCCGCGGCCTCCTATTTACAATATTCTACAATCAACTTGAATTCTTCCTGCGTCAAAATGCCACGTTTTTCGGCGCCTTTGATTTTGACTTGCTCAAGAATTTCTGCAACTGCTGCGTCCGACACATGAATGTTCAATTGGCTAAGATAATACTCTACTGAGGCTTTGCCGCTTTTTTTACCAAGGACAATATCACCAGTGCGGCCAAAAATATGCGGATCGGTCGCAAACATAGCCAACGGTTCTTTGATCACCAAATCAACGCCAATTCCAGATTCTCTTGTGTAATTGCGACTGCCGGCAATCGGCTTATTTGCTGCGATAGGAATTCCGGAAATGCTTTCCACAAGCTGGCACAAACTCATAATTTTATCGAATTTATAGTCATTGTCAGTTCCCAGCAGGATTTTCATTGCTACCATCAGTTCTTCGGTAGCGGCATTTCCGGTCCGTTCTCCCAGGCCATTGACGCAAGAGTGGACAACCTCGGCGCCAGCCGCTATGCCCGCCAGTTCTGTAGCCACCGCCATGCCAAAATCATTGTGGGTATGGACTTCGACCGGAATTCCGCCTGTAAGCTGTTTCATTTTCCGCACCATATATTCAATAGCCTGAGGAAGCGCGCAGCCCATCGTATCCACGACACCGACCGAGTCAGGCGGTGAATTTTTCATGATTCCCAACATGAGTTGCGTCAGGTCTTCCTCACGAGCCCTGGTGGTATCATAGGGAAAATAAACAACATATAGACCTTGGCTCCTGGCATAGTTAATACAATCCGAACTCTTCTCCAGCACATTTTCCCAAGTCCAATTGAATTGATACTTCAATTTCGGATAACCGATCGGCACTTCTATAACAACCCCATCGGCGCCACATTCCGCAGCTTTGTCAATGTCTTCCCGCATTGCCCTGGCAAAAGTAAAAATCTTAGCTTTTAGATTGCGCTTGCAAATTGCCTTGATTGCTTCATAATCCGCTTTGGAAACGGCAGGCATCCCTGCTTCAATCCGCTCAATACCCACTTCATCCAATTTTTCGGCAATCCTGATTTTATCGTCAACCGAAAAAACGACTCCGGGAGTTTGTTCGCCATCTCGAAGTGTTGCATCATGGATTTCCACTTTTCCCGCCTTGTGGATCGTATCAACAACCTCGGTGTAGTCGTTGTAATTACTGGCCCACCAAGCTTTCTCTTTGAAATGATTGCTGTTCATAAATTAGCCCCTCCATTTTCAACTGTTTCAGCCATTAGTGATTTTGATAATAATATATAATATATAATATAGTGTGTCAATATTCTTTTAATCAAATAATTTAAAATCATTTTCTTTGTTAAGAATCGAGCAGCAACAAAGGGACTGTACTGAATTTCGGCTTCAGCACAGTCCCTTTATTCCGACCCCTTACTAATAGTAACCCACCGGTTAGCTTAGCCCAGCTTCCAGGCCAGCAACACTTCCGTCCCCTCATTGTTGTATGTCATGCGGTCAGTTGTTGATAGCATGATCGGGATGCCGCGTCCCATGCCGGCATCCTCGCCAAACGCGAACAGGTTGTCCGGATTCGCCCGCAGTCGCCTGAGCATTGCATTACCGGCAAACCCGATTCGCGAGGTTCTCACCCGCACGATCAGCCATTTTCCAGCCCGGCTGAATTTTAGCCGGGCTTTTTGGCTGCGCGCCTGCCCGTCCCGGCATTCCAGCGCATTGGCGATTGCTTCATTCACCGCCACTTCCTGCAGCGAATGCGCCAGTCCGGTTGCCTCCGCCAGCAGCTTCGCCACTTCTCCCTTGAGCCGTCGATAATCGTTAAACCCATTCAGCGTCAGCTGCTTAGGCCATTGGTCCGACAAGAGCGACTGCGGCAACGCCTTGATCTGGATGCACACGGCAGTCGCGTCGTCGCTTAGCTCCTCGCATTTCGCCACAGCCGCCAATGCAACGCGAAGTCGCCGGCAATCCGTCAATAACCCCTTGGGTCCATTGGCGTCTCCCTCCAGCAACCGTTCCATTCCGTCGGTGATAAAACATAGCCGATCGCCCACCGCCAACGGCAAACAGTGCTGCTGAAAATCCGCTTGGCGGTTAAGCCCCAGATAACGTCCCGCCACCGTCACCTGCCCCTGGACCGTCGCCATGTCGGCCCAGAAACGATTCATTCCAGCCCCAACGTAGCGCAACTCGCGTGCCGGCAAGTCCATTTCAAACGCGATGGCCGCCGCAAACGCATCCGATTCAAAATGTCGGCCTACCTGTCGGTTGAGCCAGCCGACCTGCTCGGCCAACGATGCATCGAGCTCCGCCGCCTCGTGCAGCAGCACATTGAGCGTGGAAGTATACAAAGCAGTTGTCAGCGCGTGTCCGCTCACATCGACCAGATAACCGCGCAGCACCTGTCCGTCATTGCGCCATTCCAGATGGTACAGGTCGCCGCTGATTTCGCCGCTGGCATGATACAGCGTTTCGATCGAAACATATTCATTATCCCGCGGACGAGAAAGCTGCGCCTGCTGGATCCGCCGGGCGATAACCGCGTCTTGACGCCGGGCCTGCTCGTGCTGCAACTGGTCGGCGATATTGCGGAACGTAATCACCACCAGACGCTTTGACTGATATTGGATGATTTTCGCGCTACGTTCCGTATACACCAACGTTCCGTTCTTGTGGCGGTAACTTCGCCGCTGGACCGGCAAATAACCCTGAATGAGCAGCAAGTCGTCATACTGGGAAAGGACGGCTCCCTCATCGATACGCAGAGGATCGCGATAAAGCGGCGCATCCTCCGGCAAGCTGTAGCCAAACCATTCGGTAAACCGACGGTTCACCTCAATAAACTGCCAAGTATCAGGATCAAGCAACGCCACCGCTTCAAACGATTGCTCAATCAAAGCTTTGTACATTTCTCGGCTATCCAAGGTTTCCTGCTGTGAAAGACGCAGCGCCTCCATCGCTTCTTTTTCCGCCTGGACATCAGTCAGCGTGCCAATAATGCGGCAAATCACTCCGGCATCGTCTCGCATGGCGGTCGCCCGGCTGCATACCCAGCGGTAGTCGCCATTTTTGCTGCGCAAGCGAAAAGTCTGCAGATAAGAAGGGTTGGTCCCCTGCAAGT
>JBGSKE010000620.1:0-3823 GCA_041741355.1 Negativicutes bacterium
CATATAATAGCATACGAAAACCTGTGTGGATGGAGAGAAGTGAATGCGATTGAGAAATGTTTCAACTGTTGATCCGCGGAATAAACGCTGGCTGTTCGTGGTCATCATCCTCTGGTTGGCAATGAGCGCCTGGGAGATCAATAGTTGGCTTACGAAAGGTAGTTTGATTGGCGTTGCCTATATCCCGTTCTTTTTGGCGTTGATTGTTTGGCGCTGTGCGTTTCACTATGAACTCATTGTCGAGGAAGGCAGAATCCTGGCGCAGATGAGCGGACTCGGTTACTTTAAGGCGTGGCAGGCGACTAGCGATGAAACACGTATGCTGATGCCGGTGCGCAAGCGGATGTTGCTGCGGGAACTGGGGGTCAGCGACTTCAGTCATCAATATTCCTCGCTGGATTCCAATCCGATGCGTGTGTTACTCGTGCAAAGAATAGAAAAAAAGAATCCACATGCATTGCTGTTTAAGGCCGACGATGAATTCTATGACAAGCTGGCGCGTGAACTGCAACGACAGAATTCGGGTATTATTCTCCGCACCATGGAGAATACTAAATAAGAAGCTGCTAATCAATGTTGAATCGATGAAAGAGTGAGGGATGACTGTTGCAGATTGCTGAACGCATCGCTATTGCATTTTTGGGCTGGATTGCCATGATGTTCATTACTGCCTGGATTATCGGACCGGAGCGAAAATATAAATGGTTCCGCCAGCGGGACCAACAAAAAAGTTTTTTGAATCGCCGCGGGTTTTTCGGTGAATTTATCCATTTCGGCTATCCTTGTACTCGTGAGGGGATGGCGGTCTTTGCCATATTAATGTCAATTGTTTTGTTGTCTGCTTATATTGCAATTTTCATGGCAAAATAATTTTTCAGACAATTCCTCGGATTCCTCTTGCTGAATTTTTACAATGGATGTAAAATAAAGACAGGAAATAGTTTGAAATTTCAGTGAAGGGGGTTGGAGAAATGGAAAAGATGCCTGAATACAAAGTCGGTATGAGCGCGGTGATTCAGAAAAGGATAGAAGAGCCGGACACGGCGCGCGGGATGGGTCGGGATTCGCTGGAGACATTGCTGGCGACGCCCACTTATGTTGATCTGATGATTCGTGCAGCAATCGAAGTTCTCAAACCCAATTTCCCCTATCAAAGCGGGTTTATTACAGTCGGCACAGCGATGACTTTTAACCACCAGGCGCCCAGTGCGTTGGGTATGACGGTAAGTGTTAAGGCGACTTTGACAAAAATTGACGGCAATCGCTTCTTCTTTGATATCGAAGCATTTGACGAAGTTGGCGTCATCGGACGAGGAACACATGAACGGCAGATGGTTAAACTGCAGGGATTGTTGGATAAAGTCCGTGAACGGACCGTTGCACTGGCTCACCACATTAAATAGCGCAAAGTAACCAAAAGGGGCTGGGGAAATAAACCTCAGCCTTTTTCTTGCTGTAAGGTTGTTTTATGGTGTAAAATGATACCGGCAGGTCCTTGTGGCGGCAAGGACTTTTTCTGTTGCGCAGCGAATGTAATATATTTAATGAAGAATGGCAAAAATTGCGGGAGGGAAACGGATTGCGGGGAGATAAGACCAAGGGTTTTTTACTGCTATTGCTATTTTTGCTGACAGGGGCGTTGCTGGGCGGGCTGTTGGGTGAGCTGATCGCAAGCAGCGCTGCATTGGCGGATATTGCTCCCTATTTGGTTAAAAAGTATACGATTTTCGATATGTCGCCGGCGAGCATCAATTTGTTTGTGATGCAGATCAAACTGGGCTTTGTCTTGCAACCAAATCTCATCAGTGTAGTGGGGATTGCTTTGGCCTTGTTTCTGTATCGTCGGTTTTAGGAGGTCTTGATAACGGAAATCATTCTTGCGTCTGCTTCACCGAGGCGCGAACAGTTATTGCAACAAATCGGCGTTTGCTTCAGGGTGATTCCCAGCGATATTGACGAAGCCAATCCAGCAGCGCTAGGACCAGCTGAATATGTGCAACAGTGTGCGCTGAACAAAGCAAAAGCCGTTGCCGCGCAAGTGAATCCTACCGATATTGTGATTGGCGCTGACACGGTTGTTGCTTTAGCAGATACGATTTTTGGCAAACCGCGCGACGCGATAGAGGCGGCGCAAATGCTGCGTAGACTGTCCGGCAGAACGCATAGCGTGTGGTCGGGGCTGGCGGTCCTTTCATCGCAAGACTGTTTTATTACAGCGGTGGAAACCAGGGTGACGCTGGTGGAATTGTCAAACAGACAAATTGAGCGCTATACAGCGTCAGGCGAACCTTTGGACAAAGCCGGCGCTTATGCGATTCAGGGGCTGGGCGCCGTGTTCGTCGAGCGGATTGAAGGATGCTACTATAATGTAGTTGGCTTGCCGCTACAGGTCTTGGCAAGAAAACTGGCCACGTTGGAGGTCCTGCTTCCATGAAGCCTCAGCTGAACGTTGCGGAGCAACATCCGCTGATGATCAAGGAACTGCCCAGCGATGAACGACCGCGCGAAAAGTTGCGCGACAACGGCGCACAGGCCATGGGAAACTCCGAGCTATTGGCCATTTTACTGCGAACCGGCAATCAAGACGAGTCGGCGTTGCGACTGGCGGAACATTTGCTGGATCAACAGGCTGGGCTGGCTGGACTCGGCAACGCGACAGTTGAGGATTTGGAACAGGTCAAAGGGATTGGCGAAGCCAAAGCCGCAACTGTTTTGGCGGCGATCGAGCTGGGGCGCAGGGTAGCTGTGCTTGCGCCAACGCAGCGCCTGGTGATTCATACACCGGATGATGTGGCGGCGATGCTGTTGCCCCGTTTCCGCTATGAACCGCGGGAACATTTTTTGGCGGTGCTGTTGTCTACCAAGAATCATGTGCTCAAGACCGCCGTAATCTCGATCGGCAGCCTGAATGCCTCGATCGTGCATCCGCGCGAATTGTTTCGTGAAGCGATTAACGCCAGGGCGGCTGCGGTGATTTTGGTTCACAATCACCCGAGCGGCGATCCGTCGCCCAGCCCCGAAGATGCGGCGTTAACGCGCAAACTTGCGGAGGCGGGGAAATTGTTGGATATTCCGGTGTTGGACCATATTGTTTTGGGTGATGGAAAATATATCAGTCTGAAAGAAAAAGGGATTCTATAGGAGGTTGACAACAGCAATGAGGTTTTTTGATTCATTTTCTAAAGATATGGGGATCGATTTGGGAACCGCAAATACCTTGGTTTCGATGCGCGGCAAAGGGATCGTGTTGCGCGAACCATCGGTGGTGGCGATTCAAAGGGATACGGGTGAAATTCTCGCAGTCGGTGAGGAAGCAAAAAAGATGTTGGGGCGAACTCCCGGCAATATTATCGCGATCCGCCCGCTGCGAGACGGTGTGATTGCTGATTTCGACACTACCCAGGCTATGTTGAAATATTTTATCCAGAAGGCAACCGGTGGGTTTTCGTTCTTACGACCACGGGTTGTTGTCGGGGTCCCTTCCGGGGTAACCGAAGTGGAACGTCGGGCAGTTATCGATGCAACCATTCAGGCGGGCGCCCGCGAAGCTTATTTGATCGAAGAACCAATGGCGGCGGCGATCGGCGCCGGATTGCCAGTGCATGATCCAACCGGCAACATGGT
The DNA here is from genome assembly GCA_041741355.1 of Negativicutes bacterium. Taxonomy (GTDB): domain Bacteria; phylum Bacillota; class Negativicutes; order UBA1444; family UBA1444; genus UBA1444. Next base: position 3,625 of record JBGSKE010000620.1, read on the forward strand.
TGTCGATATTGGCGGCGGCACGACCGAAGTGGCGGTTATTTCGCTCGGCGGCATCGTGTCGAGCCGTTCAATCCGGATTGGCGGCGACGAGCTGGATGAGGCGATCATTCAATATATGAAACGGACTTATAATCTGCTGATCGGCGAACGGACTGCTGAAATTGTCAAGATGACGATCGGTTCAGCCATGCCTTCACCA
>JBGSKE010000621.1:0-4171 GCA_041741355.1 Negativicutes bacterium
GGCACAGGCAAAACGGCGAACACGGCCGGCAACCGGTCGATCACGCCGGTATAGGTCAGAACATCCTTAAACATCATGACGACAACCGTGCTTAGGATCAGTTTAGATTCAAACGCACTGACAAACATCGGGCGTACTTCATGCCAGGAGAACTTGTCCACGACAAAGTTGAGCGCGATGATCATCGCCACCGCAATATGAACCTGAATCTTGAATACCAAAATGATTACGATGGTCACCAAGATCGTCCAGATACTGCGACCCAGATTATTTAGGTCGCGAATTTTGTTATCCGAGTTCGGCAGCCCTGTTTCTGTCGGGATCTTCCGCACATAAAAGATGTAGCCCAAAACAAACAACACCAGCGCCATCGGTAGCATACTCAGCACAAACGCCGTCATATCGACGCCCGACAACTGCAGCGCCAGGATGATCGACGCATACGTCGGCAAAAAAGCTTCCGAGATATGGCGATAGTAGCTGGTGATAAACGTTTTGTCCTCTTTGCTGATATGATCGCCGCCGGCATTATCGACAATCGGGCAGGCGATCAGCACCGCGCCCGCCGACGGCAATAGACCGATGATGAACGGCGCCATCATCGCGTTCACGCGGCGGCTGTTGAAAATCCCGCTTAACGACATTTCGGCCAGGACCAGTTGCTCTCTTTTTTCCAGCATTCGCTGCAAAAACGTAATCGAATAGAACGCCAGAACCAAACTGATCGTCACCGGGCTAATGCTGGAAACGCTGATGATTTTTAAGGTCTGCAAAATGCCGATGTCATAGAGGATGCTTGTCCCGACAATTCCTGCGGCAATCGACACATACAGCGGTTTTTTCAGCTTGATGACTGCGATGATCAAACAGAATACCGCCAGCAGTTTCAACAAATCCATGATTTCGCCCCTTACCCTTGTTGATTATGAATACCTTTGCTTATCTCTGTTCCTGTTGCAACGCCGATTCCACTTTTTCCGGCGCTGTTACTTTTGCATTATACCAATAATTGCGCTTTGCGTGCTGGTTGGCGTGAGATATTTCTTTTCCGTTTCCAGCAGTGATAAAATGAACCTTGAACAGCAACCCTGCCCGTTCGAGGCAAAATCATGGTTGCGGGAGTGCATCAATGAAAAGAATCGGCTGCCTACTCCTCTTATTGTTATGCCTGTTGACACTGGCTGCGCCTGGCGGGGCAACCGCCCGCCCGTGTCTGTCCGCTTATTTTCCGGTTGATAAAAACTACGTCTGGCAATTTGCTGGCGAAGGCATCGAATTTGCTGAGTTTACCAGGCGCGTCGAGTTCCGCCGGGGCGACCGGGCCCAGTTGTCGCAGTGGGACGGCGGCACCCGGCTGATGATGATCTTCGCTGTCACCAGCGATACCGTAACCCGGACCTTCAGCAAAGAGGAGGTTTATGACAACCCTCAGTTCTTCGCAGAACCGGCCAATCAGGCCACCGTCATCCTGAAAGCGCCGCTTAAGGTCGGCACGGCGTGGCAGAACGCCGCCGATCGCCGCGAAATCGTTGCCGCAGACGCCAAACTCAAACTGCCAGCCGGCGGCTTTGACAACGTGGTCATTGTAAAAATCACCAACACTGCCGGCAAAATCAAGGATGAAGCCTATACACTCGAATACTACGCACCGGGCGTTGGCCTGGTCTTGCAGGAATATTTTGGCGCGAACGACATGAAGGTCGTGTCCAGACTGAAGTCGGTTTCAGCGCAATAATCCGAGCAGGAGAACCCCGACAAAACGGCGAATTTTTCAGCATGCACAAAAACAGAGGAGGGGTCCCGATGATTGTTGTTATGGCCAAAGTCTCGGTAATACCGGAGAAAAAACAGGAACTGCTAGAGCTGGCGAAACCGGTAATGGAAACCACGCGCAAGGAGGAAGGCTGCGTCAGCTATGTGCTGCTCGACAACCCTTACGATCCGGGCGGTTGCATGTTTGTCGAGGAGTGGACCGACCTGGCATCGCTGCAGAAGCATGCCGCCGCGCCGCATATCGCCGAATGGCGCAAACAGTCGCGCGAGCTGCTATCCGGCAAAAACGTGCTCACGATTTATCAAGGCGAAGAAGTTAAACTATAACCGCCATTTCTGCCCGAATGCGCCCCAAAATATCAGAAAACAAGGAGATTGTATGCTGGAACTGATTACGGTTGACCAGTCACTTTGCATCCGCTGCGGCCGCTGCGCGGCAGTCTGTCCGCGCGGCCTGATTCATCTGGACGGGCAGTGGCCGCAGTCCCAGGCCGAGGATCTCTGTATCGGCTGTGGTCAGTGCGTGGCCGTCTGTCCGGTTGCCGCTCTCGACAACCGCCTGGCGCCGCTGGCTGGACAAACCGCAGCCCCCAAACAGAGTTTTACGGCGGAGGCGGCTTACCAGTTCTTGCGGTCCCGCCGTTCGATCCGTTGTTTCAAACAGACGCCGGTCGAGCGGTCCACGTTGTTGCAACTGCTTGATTTGGCCAGACTGGCCCCCAGCGGCGGCAACTCGCAGGGCATCGGCTACCAGGTCATCGAGAACCGCGCCGTGCTGGGGCAACTCACCGAAGAAACCGTCCGCTGGATGGAGCAGCAAGTCGAACAGGGCGTCGCCGCAGCCAAAACCTATGCGCAATACGCCGCCATGTACCGCAACAGGGGCCGGGACTCGATTCTGCGCGGTGCGCCCTGCCTGGTGTTGGCGACTGCAGCCGATAGTTTTGCCCGCGCCCGCGAAAACAGCCATTTCACGCTGGCTTACGCTGAAATGTACGCCCCGGCGCTCGGCCTCGGCAGTTGCTGGGCCGGCCTGATGGAGGCGGCGGCCTACGGCGGTCACGCTCCCTTGCTGAAACTGCTGGATATCCCTGCCGGTCGTCAGCTGTGCGGCTCGATCATGGTCGGCTATCCCGAGTTCCAATTCCCTCGCTGGCCCAACCGCAAGCCGCTTGACGTCCGGTTCGTGGAGGCCTGACCAAATGAAAATGTCGTTTCGTTGGTATGGCCAGCAAAATGAATCCTATCCCTTGCAATATGTCCGCCAGATTCCCGGCGTACATGGTATTGTCGGCGCGTTATTCGACGTTCCTGTAGGCGAAGTCTGGCCGTTGGAAAAAATCCAGGCTCTGAAACGCGAAGCAACAAACGCCGGCCTGGCGCTGGAAACCATCGAGAGCGTCAATGTGCATGAGGAAATCAAACTGGGCGGTCCGGCCCGCGACAGCTACATTGAAAATTACTGCCAAACCCTGCGAAACTTGGCCCAAATCGGCATCAACGTCGTCTGCTACAACTTCATGCCGGTTTTCGACTGGACCCGCACCGAACTGGCCAAGGTCTTGCATGACGGCTCGCAGGTGCTCGCCTATGACGCGCGCGTGCTGCGCGACCTGACGCCGGAAAAAATGGCCGCTAAAATGGAGCAGGACGCGAAAGGCGTCATGCTGACCGGTTGGGAAAAAGAACGCCTGCAATCACTCAAGCTGCTGTTCGACAAATACAAGGCGATTGACGAGGACGCCCTGTTTGCTAACCTAGGCTATTTTTTGCATGCCGTCATTCCCGTCGCCGAGCAGTGCGGCATCAAAATGGCGATCCATCCCGACGATCCGCCCTGGTCTGTGTTCGGCCTGCCGCGCATTACGACCTGTCAAAAAAATCTGCAACGCATCGTCGACCTGGTCGACAGCCCCTGCAATGGCCTGACCCTCTGCAGCGGCTCGCTGGGCGCCAATGCGGAAAACGACATCCCGGCGATCATCCGGCATTTTGGCAGGCAAGGCCGGCTACACTTCGGCCATGTCCGCAACATCAAAATCCATGAACCGGGCGTGTTTGAAGAGGCCTCGCACATAACCGACGACGGTTCGCTGGATATCGTCGAAATCATGCAAGCCTACTGGGACATCGGCTTCACCGGACCGCTGCGCCCCGACCACGGCCGAATGATCTGGGGCGAGATCGGCCGCCCCGGCTACGGACTTTACGACCGCGGCCTGGGCATCATGTATATGCATGGCATTTGGGATAGCCTAAATAAACAAAATCGCCGCTAATTATCCCTCAATTAGCAGGATTTTTGTCAACTAAATCGAATTACCAGATAGAATCGAATGCGCCCGTCCCAAAACCAAACAGGAAAGGATTGTGACACTATGAAACAAGCGCTCAAACT
>JBGSKE010000622.1:0-4998 GCA_041741355.1 Negativicutes bacterium
CCGCGCGGACTTGAATACGCGGCGGCGGGCGCCAGTTTTGGCGCAGGCCCGGGCGCTGTGGCCGGACTGTTGGTGCTGTTGTATTTTTATTGGAAGTATCGGGCCGAATTTCAGCAGAAAATGGATAATCAACCGGTGATGCAGCAGGAATCAGGCGCTTCGATCATCACCCGGATGGTCAGATTGGCACTGCCGGTATCGCTGGCCAACATCATGTTGCCGGTGGTTTCCAACATTGACCTGCTAATTGTACCGCCCCGCCTGGAAGTCGCCGGCTATACCGTCGAACAGGCGACGGAGTTGTTTGGCTACCTGACCGGCATGGCAGTGCCGCTAGTCAATATGGCGACGATTCTTACCGCTTCACTTGCCGCCAGCCTGGTTCCTTCGATTTCGGAGGCCAATACCCTGGGCGAGAAAGCGGCGATTTTCGACCGAACCGCCACGGCGATCCGAATTGCCAATCTGATTACAATTCCGGCCTTTGTCGGCATGTGGCTGTTGGCGACGCCGATTTCCACGATGCTTTACGCCACGCCAAACGCGGGCATTCCCATCGCCATTTCAGCGATCGGCATCTTTTTGTTGGGGATTCACCAGGTTACGACCGGCGTGTTGCAAGGCCTCGGTCGCACGGCAATCCCGGTGGTGAATATGGTTGTGTCGGCCGGCGTTAAGATCGTGCTCAGCTGGACCCTTACCGCGATGCCGGCCTGGGGGATCAAAGGCGCGGCCTGGGCAAGTATTGCCGATTTTGGCGTGGCAGCTTTATTGAATATGTTTTTTGTCTATCGCTATATCGGCTTCGCAATGGATATGCGCGATACACTGAAGACGGCGACCGCCGCTGCAGTCATGGGTTTGGTGACACTAGGCTGTTATGAACTCCTGTTTGCCCAGGGCGCTGGCAATACCCTGTCCACGCTGGTTGCGATCGTGATTGGCGGCGGTGTATATGCGATTGTATTGCTATTGGTTGGCAGCATCGGCGAACGGGAATTGCTGAAACTGCCGGTGATTGGGCAACCAACGGCGGTATTTTTGAAAAAAATCCATCTGTTGAGGCGGTGAGTAATGGGAAGTATTACGATTGTTGGATTGGGACCGGGCTCGTTCGGCTGTCTGAGTCTGGAAACCTGGGAGCTGATCAGGCAAGCGCCAAAACTATTGTTGCGGACGGCGATTCATCCGACCGTGGATGAGCTGCTGGCGCGCGGCGTGCAGTTTGCCAGTTATGATTCTTTTTATGAACAAGGTGACGATTTCGATGCGATTTATCAGGCGATTGCCGCGGATGTGCTGCAACAGGCGCAGACAGGTGATGTTGTTTTTGCGGTGCCAGGCAGCCCGATGGTTGCCGAAAAAACGGTCGGTTTGATTCGCGCTGGCGCGCTGGCGGCCGGGACCCCGCTGACCGTATTGCCGGGAATGAGTTTTTTTGAACTGCTGTGCAACCGACTGGGCGTCGACCCGCAACAGGGTCTGACCTTGGTCGACGCGATGGAAGTCAACGCACTGCCGCCGGATTTGTCAACCGGGCTGGTGATTACGCAAGTTTTCAGTTCGTTCGTGGCATCGGAGCTGAAGCTCAATCTGATGGAACGCCTGCCGGATGAGGCGCCGGTAATCGTGGCGCGACATCTCGGCCTGCCGGACGAATCGATCACTACGTTGCCGTTGTTTGAATTGGACCGCCAGAGCGGATTCGATCACCTAACCAGTGTATATGCGCCGCCTGGTCCATCGCAAGCGCAGCGATTCGAGCTGGACCCGTTGGTGAAAGTGATGTCGCGGTTGCGTTCGCCGGACGGTTGCCCGTGGGATATCGAGCAGACGCATGCGACGCTGCGCCGTTACATCATCGAAGAAGTCTATGAAGTGTTGGAAGCGATTGATGAGCAGGACCCGGCCCATTTGTGCGAAGAATTGGGCGACCTGCTGCTGCAGATCGTGTTTCATGCCCGTATGGCGGAAGAAGTCGGTGATTTCAGCATGCAGGACGTCGTGGACACGGTGACGGAAAAACTGATTCGCCGCCATCCCCATGTGTTCGGCGACATCTCGGTGCAGGACGCGGCGGAAGTGATCGTGAACTGGGATGCGATCAAACGCCGCGAAAAGAAAGAAAAGGCGAAGTCGGCGCTGGACGGTGTTCCCCATGGTCTGCCCGCCTTATTGCGAGCAAACAAACTCCAGTTGAAAGCGGCCAAGGTCGGTTTTGACTGGGATGATATCGCGCCAGTCTGGGACAAAGTTGCCGAAGAACTGGCGGAACTGCGGCAAGCGGTGCAAAGCGGCGTACCGGCGAAGGTAGAAGATGAACTGGGTGACGTGGTGTTTGCCGTGGTCAATCTCGGCCGCTTTCTCGGCGTCGAAGCGGAAGTCGCCCTGAACGGAACCAATAATAAATTTATCCGCCGGTTTCAACAGGTGGAAGCTGCAGTCAGCGCGCAAGGCCGGAAATGGCAGGAACTTGATCTGGCGCAAATGGAGCAGCTTTGGCAGGCAGCCAAGGCCGGGGAAAATAAAAATTAACATGTAAAGCACCGGCAGCGTCGGTGCTTTTTTTGTTGATAAACGCTAGGGAGCCACTGAATAATGGAGATTGCATTGGATTGAGGCCGTAGTATTCGCCGATGAAGAGACGCAGTTTTGTCTGGTCAAATCAAGATGGATGTTGATTTGAGGCCAGAAGCGACGGATAATAGGAGACTTGCTTCAAAAGAGCGTAGCGATGAATGAAGCATAGTCGAGTAATGTCGAGCTACAGCCTGTTGGAATCGATTAAGTTTACAGGCTGTGCGAAGACTGAAGCGTTTCTGGCCGACCGACGAAACCAGTCGCAAATCGATGCGAATCAAGGCTGCAATCTTCAGCAATCGGAATTATTCAGCGGGTCCCTATGCTTTCATGATTAAATCAGTGTTTCCCTAGATGCACGACAAAGAAAAAGGAGTTCTGCCTTTCGTAGCGAAATTGAATTTGAACACGAAAGGGGTTGTTTCTGTGGCAAAACGAACCATGAAAACAATGGACGGCAATGCTGCCGCCGCCTATGTATCCTATGCGTTCACCGAAGTAGCGGCCATCTATCCGATTACCCCCTCATCCCAGATGGCCGAACTGGTCGACGCCTGGTCGGCGCAGGGCGAGCTGAATATTTTCGGTCAGTCCGTGCGGGTGGTCGAAATGCAGTCCGAAGGTGGCGCGGCCGGAGCCTTGCATGGTTCGCTGCAGGCGGGGGCGTTGACGACGACCTATACCGCTTCGCAGGGGTTGCTGCTGATGATTCCCAATATGTACAAGATTGCCGGCGAGCTACTGCCGGCGGTGTTTCATGTCAGCGCCAGGGCGCTGGCCGCCAATGCGCTGAGTATTTTCGGCGACCACCAGGATGTCATGGCCACACGGCAGACCGGCTTTGCCCTGCTGGCCTCCGGCAGCGTGCAGGAAGCGATGGATCTGGCTGCGGTGGCTCACCTGGCTGCCATCAAGGGGCGCATCCCTTTTCTGCATTTCTTTGACGGGTTTCGCACGTCGCATGAGCTACAAAAAATTGAAGTGCTGGAATACGAAGAGTTGGCAAACCTGCTTGACCGGCAGGCTGTCAAAGAATTCCGCGCCCGGGCCTTGAATCCGGAACATCCGGTGTTGCGCGGTACGACCCAGAATCCCGACATCTATTTCCAGACCCGCGAAGCCGTCAATAAATTCTATCTGCCAATTCCTGACCTGGTACAACAGTATATGGACGCGATCAACCGGCTGACCGGGCGCAACTATAAACTGTTCAACTATTACGGCGCTCCGGACGCCGAGCGGATTATCATCGCCATGGGCTCGGCCTGTGATACGATTCGCGAGACGATCGGCACCCTGAATGCGCGCGGCGAAAAGGTCGGCCTGCTCGATGTTCATCTGTATCGGCCTTTTTCGATCGAACATTTCCTGCAGGCTGTGCCGGCGAGCGTACGCAAAATTGCAGTGCTGGACCGGACCAAGGAACCGGGCGCCGCGGCCGAACCACTTTATCTGGATGTGCGCAACGCCTTTTTTGACCAGGCCAACGCGCCGCTGATCGTCGGCGGGCGCTATGGACTCGGTTCAAAAGACTTTACGCCATCCCAGGTGGCAGCTGTTTTTGCCAACCTGCTTCAGCAGCGACCGAAAAATTCGTTCACGGTTGGTATCGTGGATGATGTGACTTTTTCTTCGCTGCCGGAATACCCGGAGGAACTTGACACTTCGCCGCCCGGCACGACCTGCTGCAAATTCTGGGGTCTTGGTTCGGACGGCACGGTGGGCGCAAACAAGAATGCAATCAAAATCATCGGCGATTATACCGACCTTTATGCACAGGCATATTTTGCCTATGACTCGAAAAAATCCGGTGGACTGACGGTCTCCCACCTGCGATTTGGTCACCAGCCGATTCAATCGTCTTATCTGATCCACAAGGCTGACTTTGTCGCCTGCCACAATCAGGCCTATATTCGGCAGTATGATATGCTCAGCGATCTCAAACCGGGTGGAAAATTTCTGCTCAACTGCCAGTGGGACGCAGACGAACTGGAAACGCGTCTACCGGCAACTGTCAAAAGGATGCTCGCCGCAAAGCAGATCGAAGTTTATCGGATCAATGCAGTCGCAATCGCACAGGAGCTGGGTTTGAGCGGGCGAATAAACAGCATTATGCAGGCGGCGTTTTTTAAACTGGCAGCGATCATTCCGCTGGCGGACGCGGTAAAATACATGCAGGAAGCAGTTGCAGACACCTACGCCAAACAGGGACAAGCGGTTATCGAACGGAACATTGCTTCGATCGACAGGGGGATTTCGGAGATCAGTCGGGTTGAGATTCCGCAGTCCTGGAAAACAGCTGCAGATGAGCCGGTAATTAGTAAACCGATGCCTGAGTTCATCGCGAAAGTGATGATTCCGATGAACCGGCAGGAAGGCGACAAGTTGCCTGTAAGCACTTTCAACGGTTGTGAGGAC
>JBGSKE010000623.1:0-2181 GCA_041741355.1 Negativicutes bacterium
GAAACGCCTGTTCGAGATACGGCAACAGCCCGATCGACAGAATTGCGGCCGCAACGCCGCCGATAGCGCCCATCGCCGCTTCAGTGATAATTTGCCGCAACTCGATCCCGTCTATCAATCCGGTACAAAAAATTGTTATCACATTGGCAATTGAAACCCACAAACCTGCCCGAACCAAGCTATAACCCTGCGTACTTTTTGTAACACTATAAACGCCAGTCGCGCCGCCGATCATCACAAAAGAAATAATTCGCAAATTCGGTTCGGCAATCAAGCCGAATAGTAATGCGGCAACCACGCACAATACCAACGCTGCGCGCGGGCTGACCAAGATGGCCATCAACAAAGGCCCCACGGCAATCGGTGTCACAAAATCAGAATAAAAATGGCCGATCTTACCAATAACCAACGTTAGCAAAACAACTAACCCAACAAGTAATAATCGCCGATCGTCAACAAAAATGTCCAGCGCGAACTTATAGAAAAAAGCCAGCAACATGCTCATCAGCAGTAACACATACAAAGCCAGGCCCCAGATCCGTTCCAGGCCGACTTGCCCACGATGCAATCCCAGCTCAGCCATCATCTGCATCTGTTCTTCAGTCACAACATCGCCCTTGCGCACAACAATCTGTCCGCTCTTCACCGTAATCCGAACTGGTTCGATACTTTTGACTGCAGCGCGTTTGCGTTGATCGCTTTCTTTGACATTCAGTACAAAATTGGGCCGCAAATGCGGTTGGGTAATCCCCAGAACCACTGCCGCGCCTTTCTCGCTCCAGCCGAGCTTTTCAACATCGGCAACAGCTTGTTTGCGAACCGTTTCCACTTCTTCGTCCCGAATACCGCGATACAAGTATTTTCGCAGGATCGTGCGCGAATTTTCCTCCAACGCTTCCAGTTCAGCTGCAGAAAAAGTCAACAGCGATATCAATGTTTGCTCCGGTAGCTGCCCTGCCAGCAAACTTCTTAATTTCCCCAGTTTCTCTTCGGGTTTGGCCAATTGTTTATCGGCCAGAACCGAACGCACAGAGCGAAAAATCCGGCTGACATCCTCTTCAGCCGTTGTCGCTGCGCCGGTATCCAGATCATAGACATTCGCCACGCTGGCAAGCACTTCGGCTTCCAGTTTGCGGGTACGGGGTTCATCGACAAACGAAACAGTGCGCGGGGCAACGACATCTCTGTCGCTAACCTGTCCCAATGTCAATGAAACTTTATCCGGCAAAAAATCGGTCGACAATAGAACGGTATTCAAAACAAAAAAAAGCAAGAACAAAACAATTTTACGAATCGGCGAATGTTCTCGCGCGACCGTAGAATCGGTAAAAAACGAATCAATTAGGTTCCATAATCCCATTTTTCTTTTCCTGCCTTACCCCGCTTGCGGGAACAGTAGATTAACGAGCGCCGTCAGTCGCCGATAAATTTAACGTGCATTTTTTTGATGCATACATCCATCTCAAACTGCAGTCCAGCCTCAGTCGCAATGCGAGCAGCTTCCGGACTTACAACGTCTTCTTGCAACCAAAGCACCTTTGCCCCGATTGCCACCGCATCAAGGGCAATTTCTTCACAATCCTCGGAACGACGAAATACATCAACTATATCGATAGGGCGAGGAATCTCCCTAAGCGACGCAAAGACGGTTCGCCCCAAGATTTCGCCGCCGCCTGGTCGCACGGGTATGACATCATACCCGTGCTCAATCAAATATTTTCCCACCCGGTAGCTCGGTCGATCTTCCTGGGTCGACATGCCGACGATCGCTATCGTTTTCAGGGCCAAAATTAAACGAACCTTTGCTGCAAAAGCCTCACAATCATCGCCTTCGCCTCTTCTGCAGTCAGTCATGTCAAAACCTCCCCCTGTTTTGCCGCACGGGACGCAAAGCCAGCGGCGGTGCAATGATTTCAGCCCAAATAACCCCCAGCGCAGCTTGTCGTGGGTCAAAAACCCAGGCGGATTTTGTCTCAATTTCGCCGCCGGTGATTTCGCTTACCGGCGCCGTCATCCTAACTCCCCAGTCCGGGTCTCCCTCATCACCGGGCGTGCCTTCTTCCTGTATAACATACAGCGGCATCGGCGGCGGTTTCAAGCCGCGGGATAATTCGCCGGGAATGCCGGGGCCGGTCGATGGTTGTCCTGTCGGCGGTGGCGCTGGAAAATCAGGATACTGGT
>JBGSKE010000624.1:0-3124 GCA_041741355.1 Negativicutes bacterium
GACTTTGAAGATCTGAAAAAACACACCAGCCTGGCAGCGTGCGGCTTGCCCTATCCCAAAGATATCCCCGACGAAATCGAGATCATTTACAATATCACCCCGCGGGCCGATGGACCGTTCGGCGCCGCCGGCGTTGGCGAAGCTCCGCTGACAGCGCCGCATCCGGCGATCCTGAACGCGATCTACAATGCGTGCGGCGCCAGGATCACCAAGGTGCCGGCCTTGCCGGAAGTTGTAAAAGCAGCCCTGGCTGCAAAAAAGTAGCAGGATAAAGGGTCGCTGACGGCGAAAAAACTAAAAATACTGAAACGAACCGGGGAGGTCAAAGCCTCCGGTTCGTTTCAGCTTATGGAGAGATTGGTATGGAGCGTACTTTGTCTCGTGAATGGGAAGAGCAGTGCATCCAGGAACAACCGCCGGCGTGCAATTCTGCCTGCCCGATTCATGTCAATGCGCGCGGACTGATTGCCGCTGTCGCAAAGTCTGATTTTGCCGCCGGATATGCCTTGTTTACACGTACAGTACCGTTCCCGCAGATAATCAGCCGCATTTGCGATCAACCCTGCCGGACGGCTTGCAGGCGAGCGGAAGTCGACGAGGGGATTGAAGTCCGGGCACTGGAGCAAGCTTGCACCGCATACTGTGATAAAGAGCCGAAAAAAGCGATGTTGCCGACCCGCAAAGCCAAACAAATTGCCGTGGTGGGCGGCAGTCTGCAGGGCTTGACGGTAGCGGTTGATTTGGCGCAAAAGGGATACCCGGTGGTGATTTATGAGGCGAGCGGCCAACTGGGCGGACGAATCCGGCTTTATAGCGAAAAGCAGTTGCCAGGGGCTTTGATTGAAAAAGACCTGTCGGTTTTGTCGATGCTGGCTGTTACGGTCGTTTTTGACACGACTGTTTCGGATCAGGGCGAACTTAGCTGCGACAAGTTGTTACAACAGTTTGATGCCGTATATATTGGAACCGATTGGAATCATTGCAGTACTCGATCCATCATTGTAGACCCAATTTCCCATGCGGCGGATCAGGAAAAATTGTTTTACAGTGCTGAGAACCCCGAATCACCGATTTTTATGATATTACAGGGCCGTATTGCGGCCATATCGATTGACCGGTTTCTGCAAAATGCCTCGATGTCGGCAGGGCGGGACCAATTGGGTTCACAGAAAACGTTGCTGTTCACAGATCTGACGGGGGTAACTCCGCAGTGCGCTGTGCCGCTGGTCGATCCATGCGCGGGGTATACCCGGGAGGCGTCTGTTGCTGAAGCGCAGCGCTGCCTGCAATGCCAATGCCTGGAATGCGTGAAAAAATGCGAATATCTGGCGCATTATGGCGGCTATCCCAAAAAATACATTCGTGAAATATCCAATAATGATTCGATTGTAATGGGCATCCATTTTGCCAATAAAATGATCAACTCCTGTGCCCTGTGTGGGCAATGTCGGGTTGTTTGCCCCAATGGTCTGGACATGGGAGCTGTCTGCCTGGCGGCGCGGCAAAAAATGGTGGCAAAAGGGAAAATGCCGTTGTCAGCGCACGACTTTGCGTTGCGGGACATGGAGTTCAGTACCGGCGACCAATGCACTTTGGCCCGGCATCAACCGGGTTATGACCAAAGCGGCTATTTGTTTTTTCCCGGCTGCCAACTGGGTGCTTCGGCGCCGGACCATGTGATTAACACTTATGCTTTGTTGCGGCAGAAGCTGGGCGGCGGTGTCGGCATACTGCTGGATTGCTGCGGTGCACCGGCTGAATGGGCCGGGCGTCAGGATTTGTTTGAGCAAGGTCTGGCAAGATTGGATACTGAATTGCGGCAGTTGGGATCGCCGACCGTTATCGTTGCCTGTTCCAGTTGTTACCGGATATTCCGGCAGCGCTGGCCGGAACGAAAAATCAGTTCACTGTGGACTGTTATGGATGAGCTTGCTTTGCCAACTGTATGTAGGAAGGATACGATTCGGCAGATTTGCGTGCATGATCCCTGCGCCGCCAGAGCAGAGACGATTGTGCAGGACAGCGTACGCAGTTTGCTGGGAAAACTGGGTCTGCAGATCGAAGAAACGGAATCCAGCCGGGAATATACCAGTTGTTGCGGCTATGGCGGGCTGATGTCTTATGTCAATAAGGAAGTCGCCAATAAAACCGTACAGCGGCGGATTGCTGAAAGTGCGGTCGATTATGTGGCTTATTGCGCGATGTGTCGTGATAATTTTGTCGCCGGTGGCAAACGGACATTTCATCTGCTTGATTTAATCTGGGGGAAGGCGGATGACCATACAGCAACCCAGCCTGCTCCCGATTACTCGACGCGGCGTGAAAATAGAGCTAGGCTGAAAAATCAATTATTACGGGAAGTGTGGCAGGAGATGGTAGGTGAAGATGTGATTCCACTACAGCTTGAAATTTCAGAATCTGTGCGCAACCTGATGGAACAGCGGATGATTCTGCTGGACGATGTCCGGCAGGTGATCAGCCATGCCGAAGCTTCCGGCGAAAAAATGTTGAATCAGGAGACTGGGCGACAGATTGCCCGGTTTCGGCCCGGCTGCGTGACATACTGGGTGGAATATACGGCCAATGAATCCGGATTTATCGTTCATAATGCGTACAGTCACCGGATGTCGGTGGTGGAGGAGGGCGGATCGGGAACATGATTTGCCAGAAATGCAATGTGCCGCTGGAACCAGGCCCGGTAACGGTTCAATATATGGAAAATGCTTTTCCGGTGGAGCTGCCCCGCTGCCCCAAATGCGGGCTGGTTTTCGTGCCGGAAACATTGGCGATCGGCAAAATGCTGGAAGTGGAAAAAGCGCTGGAAGACAAGTGAGTGATTGGACTATGGGGGATGCAAAATGATTGAGATTTATACAGAAGCACTAAAACTATTACGAGCAGGACAAGATGTTGTGATTGCCACCGTGTTCGATGCCAGAGGCTCAGCTCCGAGAATGGCGGGCGCCAGAATGATTGTGCGCACAGACGGTTCCATTTTAGGCACAATCGGCGGCGGCAGATTGGAACACGATGCAATCCAGGCAGCGTTGACTTCGTTTGAAACCCGAAAATCGGCGACGCATGCATTCGAATTGACCGGAACCGATGTTGCCGGCATGGATAT
>JBGSKE010000625.1:0-2391 GCA_041741355.1 Negativicutes bacterium
CATGTCGCTTGCCTGCAACCCCAGTCTATTGTTTGCCGATGAGCCGACTACCGCTCTGGATGTTTCTGTCCAGGCACAAATCCTCGACTTGTTGAAGCGGCTGAATCAGGAATTGAATACCACGCTGGTGCTGATCACGCATGACTTGGGTGTAGTCGCCAGTCTCTGCCAGCGGGTCATGGTTATGTATGCCGGGCAAATTGTGGAATCAGCGCCGGTGCAGACCTTGTTTGCGGCGCCGCGGCATCCGTACACCCTAGGCTTGCTGCAATCTGTTCCCCGTCCTAATTTTCAAGGAAAACGCCTGCTGGCGATTGACGGACATCCGCCTGATCTGCTGATTCCGCCCAGTGGCTGCGCTTTTTTGCCGCGTTGTCGTTTCGCCATGCAGACTTGTCTCGATGCGCCGCCCCTGTTTTCACTGCCGGAAAACCAGCAGAGCCGTTGCTGGCTGAATCATCCTGATTCGCCGTATAATCCCTGCGAGGTTCTCGCTGTCCGAGGTGCGCTATGATCCGCCCGTTGGTTGAGGTCCGCAATCTGTCGAAGCATTTTATCATCTCTCGCTCCTGGAACGGCCGCCCGCTCAAAACCGTGCAGGCAGTCGACGATGTGTCGTTTGTCATCATGCCGGGGGAAACCCTGGGCTTGGTCGGTGAAACCGGCTGCGGCAAATCAACGGTCGGTCGCACACTCGTCGGGCTTTATGAACCGACTGCCGGCAGTGCCCTGTTGGCCGGACTGGACATCCATTCGACGCTGCGCTCGCCTGATAAATCCGATTTTCGTCGGCGACTGCAAATCATATTTCAGGACCCCTACGCTTCGCTTGACCCGCGGATGACGGTTGGCGATATTGTCGGCGAACCATTGGACATTCATCAACTGGTGGCCAAGCCCGAGCGCCGGGACCGTATCCAGGAACTGCTGCTGCAAGTGGGGCTGGACCCCGAGCATGCCGCCCGCTATCCGCATGAATTCTCCGGTGGGCAGCGCCAGCGGGTCGGTATTGCCCGAGCGTTGGCCGCTCAACCTGATTTTATTATCTGCGACGAGCCCATCTCCGCGCTGGATGTTTCGATTCAGGCGCAAATCATCAATTTGATGCAGGATTTGCAGGAAAAAATCGGTCTGACCTATCTATTTATCGCCCACGACCTGTCGATGGTCCGGCATCTCAGCCATCGCATCGCCGTAATGTATCTCGGTTCGTTGGTTGAGCTCGCCGATAGCGCCGCCTTATTCAGGGAACCGCAGCACCCCTACACCCAGGCATTGCTATCCGCCATTCCGCTGCCTGACCCGCAAGCCGAGGCGACTCGCGAACGGATTTTTATGCCGGGCGAAGTCCCCAGCCCAATCAATCCGCCGTCCGGTTGCCGCTTTCGTACCCGTTGCAACTATGCGATGCCGATTTGCACGGAAATCTGTCCGTCCCTAATCGATGACGGCGCTGGTCATCAAACCGCCTGCCACCGGGTCCACCCCGTAGCCTGAAAAGCTGGGAGGAAATCGCATGAGTCAGCCTGTAACCTCGCTCGAACTGAAGCCCCGTATCCTCTATGAAGTTGCTCGCGCAGCCTGGGACGGCACGCTCAGTGATCGCCGCGAAGATATTTGCCGTTTGGTTTGTGAAGAATTTGGCGATCGGGTCACCCGTCACCGCGTTGCCAACCAAATCCGTGTCGCGATGGGTTTGTCGCCGCATGAATTGGACAGCACCATTGGCGAAAATGACGAAGATGCCCTGATGGGATTGATGAACGGACCGTTCATCGTCAATGACCCAAACGCCTGCATGCAATGCCCGGAAGCCGGCGCTTGCTGCGGTCCGGACTGCCCACTGCAGGCATTGTCCAAAGAACCCGGCGGCGGCATCCAAATTGATCACACCAAATGCCTGGGGGAAGGAAATTGCCTCACTCACTGCTCTTTCGGCGGCTTAAGCGAAAAATCGCAATTTGTGCCGCTGATTTCTTTATTGCGGGATCAGTCGGCGCCGGTATATGCTTCCGTTGCCCCCGCCTTTACCGGCCAATTTGGCGCGGACGTAACGCCGGGAAAACTACGTTCTGCTTTATTGCAACTGGGATTCACCGAAATGGTGGAAACGGCGCTGTACGCAGACC
The DNA here is from genome assembly GCA_041741355.1 of Negativicutes bacterium. GTDB lineage: Bacteria > Bacillota > Negativicutes > UBA1444 > UBA1444 > UBA1444. The sequence continues at coordinate 2,130 of JBGSKE010000625.1, forward strand.
TGATCACGATGAAAGAAGCCTTTGAATTTGACGAGCATGTGCAGGAGGCCGGTGATTTCCTGATCACCAGCTGTTGCTGTCCGGTCTGGATCAAATTGATCGAAGGTCGCTTCAGTGAACTGTCCTCACATATCTCGCCGTCCGTATCGCCGATGATTGCTTCCGGCAGGATTATCAAAACCTTTGAACCCAAAGCCAAAGTTGTGTTCATTGGCCCCTGCATCGCCAAAAAAACCGAAGCAACCTTGCCCGATCTGGCAGG
>JBGSKE010000626.1:0-8735 GCA_041741355.1 Negativicutes bacterium
TCGGTGCTGGAAAAAGCCTTTGCGGTTGATTTTGCCAAAGGGGCGGATGAAGCGTTCCTAACCGGAACCACGACGGAGATCATGCCTGTTATCAGCATTAGCGGCAAGCAGATCGCCGATGGTAAAGTGGGTCCGATCACCCGCAAGATTCAAAAAGGCTACAAAGATTTGATTGCCAAAGAATGCGGTTTGGCTTAACCAATTTGTGGCGAAAGGCCGTTTCTTAAGTGAGCGGCCTTTTCCTTATTTATGGAGGCTTTTGTTTGGCGGATCAAAAACTTAAGACCCTGTCACGGACTGCTTTGTTGCTGGCACTGACATTGGTTTTTCAATCGCTGCGATTCATTATTCCCTTGCCGCCCTGGCTGTCGATGTTTTTGATCGGCAGTTTGGTCAACGCGGCGTTGTTGGTTTCATTGCGCGCGACCGGCTTGCGGTCGGCGCTGCTGATTGCTTGCGTGACGCCGGTTGTCGCTTGGTTGCAGCAACTATTGCCGTTACCGATTTTTATCTTGCCGGTTGCCTTGGGCAACAGTCTCTATATTTGGCTGTTTTTTCGCCTGCGCCATGCGGGACCGGAATGGCTGGCTATCGGCAGTGCGGCATTGGGGAAAGCGGCTTTCTTTTTCTTGGCGTTTCGCTGGCTGCTTAGCTTGATCGAATTGCCGCCGCTTCTCAGTGCGGGGCTGTTGTTTGCCATGGGTTGGCCACAGCTGATTACCGGAATGTTGGGCGGTGCACTATCTTTGTTGGTATGGCGGCGGCTTGAACGTAATTGGGGTAAATAAATAGGTATTAATCTGCAGTAAGGCGGTTCTCGATGACTGATAGTGAAAAAACAACCCCGCCTTGTATGAAACGGCAAGCCGAAACTACAAGGCAGGGTTCAATTGTTTCGAAGCGATTTTTCGGGCATTTTGCGAGTATTATTGAAGACCAGGGCCTGTATAACGGCAACGCAGTCCCTCGGGATTGAAACAGGCGTTGCAAGAGACACAGGTTGCCTTGGCCTGCCCGGCAGATAGCTGATTAACTAGAGCCGGTTCGCGAACGAACGGCCGACTGAGTGAAACCATATCCGCGATCCCTGTTTCAATGACGGATTCCATGACCGGAACCGAGCGCAGGCCGCCTACCAGCAACAGGGGGATTTTGACTGCGGTGCGAATCTGTTTGGCGGCCGGGGCGAAATAGGCTTCCTGCTCGGGTTTCAGGATGCCCGGTTTAGCCATAACCAGCCGACTTTCTTTGACCGTTCCGCCACTCGTTTCAATTGCATTGACGCCATGCGCTTCCAACATCTGCGCTGCATAAACGGCATCTTCAATCGATAACTGGACCGGCGCTGTGACGCCATCGGTCGTGTTCAATTTGGCATAGACCGGAAACTGTCGGCCGACTGCAGCCTTGACCCGATAAGCGATTTCTGCCGGCAACGCGGTTCGTTGCTCCCGGGCCCCCCCGTATTCATCATCGCGTTTGTTGGTGAAAGGCGACAGAAACTGTGCGAGCAGGTAGCCATGGGCCACATGGACTTGTACGCCGTCGAACCCGGCTCGTTTGGCCCGCATGGCCGCCGCCTCGAAATCTTCTTTGAGCCGTTCGATTTCGTCTCGGGTCAGCGCACGCGCCGCAAGGTTGCCTTTTTCATCAAACATATCGGACGGGGCGACCGGCATGTTGCCTTCGATGAGATCAGGCATGGTTTGACGCCCGGCGTGACTTAGCTGCAAAAAGATTTTAGCTCCGTGCTGATGTACGGTTTCAACCATTCGTTTGTAACCTTCGACAAATTTTTCGTCAAAAATGCCGTTTTGGCGCAGGGCCGCGCGTCCCAGCGGATGGGAAACATAGGAGTGGCCAGTGATGATCAGGCCGACGCCGCCGGCCGCCAGCTCTTTGTATAGGTTTAACTGTGCGGCGGAACCGATTCCTTCATTGTCGCACAGCCAGTCCTGGGTCGCTGAGCGGACAAAGCGGTTGCGATAGGTGACAGGGCCGATTTGATAGGGTTCAAATAATTTACTCATCGTCGGGCCTCCTCGTGTTATCAAAATAAAAAAATGGGGGTATGGAAATGTCAGACAAAGCAACAGAAGCACGTAATGCAGCAGGTCAATATTTCAAAGACGGGTTTAACTGCGCGGAGGCAGTGCTGCGGGCGACCGCCGATACATTGGGGATCGGTCTGGATGAGCAGGCGATGCGGATGACGACGGGGTTCGGCGGCGGCTTTGGTCACGCCGGTTGCGTTTGCGGGGCGCTGGCCGCCTCCGTGATGTCACTGGGACTGTTGGAGGGACGAACCGCTGCGAATCAGAGCAGGGAAGCCGCTTATGCGCTGGCCAACGAATTTCATGGACGGTTTCAGGACAAGTTTGGCGCTACTTGCTGTCGGGCGCTCAATCCGCATGAATTTGAAACCCGCGAACATCTGGTCAACTGTGTGAAAATAACCGGCAACACCGCCAAACTGCTGCAAGAGTTCCTCGAAGAAAAACAACTGGTGAAATAGTCGGCTAACGCGGCAAGATCCTGCCCAGCAAATCGCCGTGCCGGCGCAACCAACCCCGATGCTGCCGGAAATCGGCGCACCAGCGGGAGACTTCTTGCCAATAGGCGGGTGAGTGGTTGGGGTGGCGTAGATGACAGAGTTCGTGGATGACCAAATAGTCGATTACGGCGGGCGGCGCCATGATCAGACGCCAGTTCAGGCTGATGGCCCCGCGCGATGAACAGCTTCCCCAGCGGGTCTTTTGATCTCGCAAAGACAATCGTTGCGGGTTGACGCCGATCTGACCGGCCCAGTGGTTAAGCCGCTCGACCAGAGTGGACTGGGCTGCGGCCAGGTACCATTTTTTTAGCGACTGTTGAACCAAGGGGTTGTTGGTTTCGCCAACCAGTTCATTCAAATGAACGGTGATACTGCAAGGGGTGTAGGTCACATGCGGTTTTTTCCGGCCATCGGCGAGTAACAGCAATGCGTGCGGCTCGCCGCGAAACAAAAGGGTTGCGCCATGAGTCAGCGACGCATTGGTCAGATTCGCGTCATTGGTTTCCAGCCGTTTAATTTGCCGTAGGATCCAGACGGATTTGCTGCGCAGGATTTCTTCCGCTTTCGCCGGAGAAGTGTTGACCGGTGCGGTGATTTGCAGCTCTGTGGCGCTGAGTAGCCTGATTTGGAAAGAGCGCCGGCGTGCGCTATAGCGCAACGACCAGTCCAGTGTATGGTTGTTGAGTGTGAGTTTTTGCATATTCAACATATTTGCCGCGATTGTGGCAGAATCCTGCTTGACAAGCAAAGTTGTCAATGGTAAGATATTACTTGCCTGTAAGGGCAACTATATGTGCCGAAGTGGCGGAATTGGCAGACGCAGCAGACTCAAAATCTGCCGTCAGCGATGGCGTGCCGGTTCGAGTCCGGCCTTCGGCACCATAGAAAGATCAAGGCTTCCAGCGATTTTCGCTGGAAGCCTTTTTTCACAATCTGCCGTCAATTGAACATATTTTGAACACTTCCTGAAATTTCCTGCTATTTTCGAGTTTCCAGTTTTTCTTTGATCCCATCCATCATGGTTTCGGTTTTGTGGATGTAAGTGTCCATTGTGAATGTAGCTGAGGCGTGCCCCATCAGCAGCTGGATTTTTTTCGCCGACACATCCATCTCTTCCAGGGTGCTGGCGTAAGTGTGGCGCAAGTCATGAAAATGCAGTTTGGCAGGGAGGCCGAGATCGCGTTTTATGTTTCCCCAGTCTCGTGATGCATTGGCGGGATCTTGCGGCGATCCATCCAGCTGCGGAAAGACCAGATCAAATTCACTGTGATATTTGAGCCCAATCGACAGGCGGTGTTCGGCCTGTCTTTTTTTATGCGCTTTTAGCGCGGCTGCGGCTGAAGTGGTGAGCGGCAATACGCGGTTGGCGTTATCGCTTTTTAGTGTGCTGGACAAATGCACCCCTTTGGTTTTGGTTCGGCGAACCGTTTGTGCGACGGTAATGGTAGCTTTTTTGTAGTCGATGGCCGACCAGGTGAGTCCCATGAGCTCGCCGAGGCGCATGCCGGAATCCCAAGCCAGAGCTGTCAGCGGTTGCAGTGAGGTATTGGCCACAGCCTTGATCACCGTTTCGTACTGCTCTTTGCTGATTACGATATATTGGCGTTTTTCAAAGGTTGGCTTTTTGACGGCGCGACAGGGATTCCAGAGCAGCGCCCGGTCGTTTTCGGCCTGCGTCAATGCCATGTTGAGCACCGTGTAGATGTATTGGACCCGGCGGCCAGATAAGCCATTCTTCAGTTTTGTTTTGATCATATTTCGGATATTTGCCGGCTGCAGGCTTTGCATCCCAATCGCCCCGAGCTTCGGTTTTAGATGCAGTCGGATGACATCGGCGTAGGTATCATAGGTCCGTTCACTCAGGGTTTCCTCATCGACATCCATTTGTCTGATCCGCAGCCATTCATCCAGCCATTCGCCTACCGTGGCAGTTGCAAAATTCCCTAGCCCCGCCAGTTTTTTTGCATTATTTTTGGCGGCGGTCAATTCGGCTTCTGTGTTGCCATACACTCGTTTGATGATCGTTTTTCCTTCGGCATCGTAACCCATCACTACATTTGCTTGATAGCGGCCATCGATCCGTTTTTTTAGCCGCGGCATAAGTGTCACCTCCTAAACGTTCGGGTTGTTAATGGTGGAAAGGATCGTTGTTCATTGTTACGCCGATTGCTGGGCGACGGGAGATGAGGGGCAATTTTTCCGGGTGGTAGGGGTGTCTCCAGTCGTGAAAATCCTCCGGCGTATATAGCCCTAAGGCGTGCAACCGATGCAGTGCGGCGCTGCGCGATACGGAAAACAGTCCTGCCAGCGTATCGGCGGAGGCGTGATTGACCCGACCGAACGGACAGGCCGCGAGCACCCAAGGCATTGGCATGGTGATGCAGTCGGCGAAACAGATGGCTTCGCAGTTCAAAAGCTTGAATTGCGAATCGGTTAGGGCGTCCACATCGTAGTCCAAATGATGCAGCTTGAGATGCCCGAGCATGAGCGCTTCTGCGTAGTGTCGCTCGCCGATGGTTTGCGTTTCATTGATCTCCACATGCCAAAGCGAATCCTGTTCATAGCAAATTGTGGAGAGGCAAGGGTCGTTAAACGTGCCGACAGTGGCATACTGTTCCAGAAGTTCGTCGATTGGCACGGCGGGGGTATTGATCTCTTCATCCCTGAGGAGATTTTGGGCCACTGATGTCGCCCAATCGATTCGCGGCTGCTCCGGTGGTGTTTCCATACTACTATCCCTCCAATGAAGCACGAATTATTGCTGCGATTTTCTTCCTTTCTTCCGGCGTAGCCCGTTGGCCGGAGGACTGCAAGACCTGGACCAGGTCGGGCCATTCCTCTTCGACAAATGACTTTTTCTCCTTTCTGCCATACATTTCGCTGACGGTAACGCCGAAAAAATCCGCCATAGCTTCCAGAATATCATGAGGGGGTTTACTGTTTCCTATTTCCCAGCTCGAAACAGTCTGCTTGATCACGTTGAACATGAGGCCGAGTTCTCGCTGAGAAATTTTTTTTTCTTTTCGTAGACGTTTGATTTGTTCGGATAACAAAGCGACCACCCCTCCTTGTTGAAATATGTTGTTCTACCATCATTTTAGTCCAAAAATTATGTACTGTAAAGGGCGTTGAATTGAAAAGTTTGCTGATTGACTGACTAAATATATTGGACTATAATGGGGCCGACAGCAAGAGAGGAGGTGACAATATGTATGGAACTGTTTTGCGCAGGGAGCGATTGAAGCATAACTTGACCCAGACGGAAATCGGCGAAAAAATTGGCAAGAGCAAACAATGGGTTAGTGAGTTCGAACGCGGAAACATCCGGTTAAATATCGATCTCGCGGTAAAATTGGCTAAGGTGTTGGGGCTGACTGCGGATATTTTCTTGCCGAGAAAGTCCAACAGTAACAGTTGATAGCTTGCGCAATAAGCGTGGAAAACTTGACAGTGTGACAAAAAATAATTGACTAAATATGAATCGCTCAACGACGAAAAATGGTGAGGAGGACCACTCATGTTGGAAGTGACCGTGCCGGAAAAAATAACGCTGACGCCGGAGGAGGCGGCCGCCTTGACCCATATCGGCGAAGACAACATCCGCCGGCTGTGCCGGACCAATGCCTCGTTTCCCGCCTTTATGAACGGGCGCAACATCCTGATTCCGCGCAAAGGGTTGGAAGAGTGGCTGAACGACCAGGGGGCGCTGAAACTGGGGTTCCCCGAATGGGTACGCAACAAAGGGCGGAAACGGGCATGAGGAAACTACGGCAAAGACAAAAAAGGACCGGCATGTGTTGCGAGCACATACCAGTCGGCGAAAGCAAATTCCAGCGATGAAATTCTGCCTCTATGTTGTATTGTAGCACATTTTTCCTTTGCTCGCCCGGCCAAGCGTCAGGCGGCGGAGGATGGCGCAAGGGAGGTGCCCAATGGCAAGACCGGTAAAAACATCAGTCGACTATTTCCCCCACATGACCCATAGCGGCAAGACCATCGCGATCCTGGAGGCGCGCTGGGGGAATGATGGGTATGCATTTTGGTTCAAACTGCTTGAGCTGCTCGGCGACTCCAGCGACTTCGCCTTTCACTGCAGCCGTTCGGCGGACTGGGAATACCTGCTGTCGAAAACGCGGGTGACCGAGCCGGTGGCGCTGGCGATTTTGGACAAGCTGGCCGAGGTGGAGGCAATCGACGCCGACTGCTGGGCGCAAAAAATCGTCTGGAGCGACAACTTTTTTCGCAATCTGGAGCCGGTGTTTGAAAAACGCAAGGGACAAAAACCGCAAAAGCCGGAGTTTCCGCAGCCGAAACTCGGCACTGGCGAGATTTCCGGGGATTTCCGCAGCGGAAACTCCGCCGAACCGGTGATAATTCCGACGGAAACCGACAAAGTAAAGCAAAGCAAACCAACCCAAAGTACATCAACCCAAACCACACCGGAGCAAAGCGAAGGAGAGCAACGTGAAGCAAATAAACACGAATCAACGAACCCGGAACAACCGGAGAACGCCTGCGCGCCTGCGCCTGCGCGCGAGTCTGCGTCAGTCTCCGCCACCGAACAGACAAAGGATTCCCATGACAAACCGGTGGCGGAAGCAGGACCGCCAGTTCAGGAGCAGCAATCAGCCTTTGTTTTGCCAGAGCCGCCAGCAACGCAAGCAAGCGAGCTGCTAGCTACGCCACCGGCCGGCAAACGGTCGGGCCGAAAACCGGCGCAGCTGCCCTGTCCTTCTTCGCTGCGGCCCGGTGTCATGCAGCAAGCGGATACCGTGTATCTAACAGGATCGGAACTGACCCGGCTGCAACGGGAATTTGGCGATCCTGGCGCGCAGCGCCTGATCATCATTTTGGACGGCTACAAAACCAACAGCCCGGATAAAGGGGCCCAGTATGTGGACGACTACAAAGCGATTCGCTCCTGGGTGGTTCCCCGGTACCGCAAGGAACAGAGCGAACTGCAGCCGGGGCGGCGGGCCAGTCCTGGCGCACCCTATCCGCCAAACACGTTTAACGATAAACTAGCCGACTTGGCGCTGGAGGAAAAACTATGACAAAACAGGATGTTTGCGCGCTAGTGGCGCTGGCCGCCAGCAGTAACCCGACCATGCAAAGCAAGGACCCGGCGCCGATTGTCGCGGCCTGGTCGCTGATGTTGGCCGATCTCGACCCGGTGGTGGCGAAAGCCGCCGTGATCAAAGTCTGCCGCGAATCGGACTTCTTTCCCAGCGTGGCCCGGATCGTCGCGGCAGCGAACGAGCTGGATCCACGCATAGAAAAACCTCCTACCGCCGCCGAAGCATGGGAGGAAGTCGAACGGTTGATTATTCATTTCGGCCCCTATCGCGCGCCGGTCTACAGCTGCGACTTGGTACGGCGGGCGGTGCGGGCGATTGGCTGGCTGCAGATTTGTTGCAGCGAAAATCCGGCCGCCGACCGGGCGCATTTTCTCAAGCTGTATGAGTCGATGCGCAGCAAGCAGAAAGAAACCAAGGAAATCGAGCAGGTGATGAAAATCGCCGGAGTTGGCGAGCTGATCCGGGCGCTGGCCAGCAGCACGAATGCGGCAGATAAAACCGCGTCCGGTCATGCCGACAAGGGACGCACCTGACCAGAGCCGACAGATGGTGAATGCTTGGCCGGTGGCAAGCGGAAGCGCAGACAGCGGCCTTAGCAGATCCACGTCCGAACGAAGTGAAGGACGGATACAAGCGTGAACCACTCGTGAATCGCCGCCACTCAGCTGGCACGTCGGATAATCGTCTGCGTTATGTAACCGTAGGCGTAGCGCAGCGGAGAGTAGACGCGGAAAGGCACGGCAGGACGCGGCTACTTTGCATAACGTTCCTATTATCGGATGGGCCAGCGTATTGGCTGGAATGATTTGAGGCGCGGCGCTCCCCCGGCAGCGACCGGAAACAGGCGGATGTCAGGCGGTGGCTGCTCCCCTGGCAGTGGCAATTGCCGGCAAAAAAAGAGGCGTGATCCGCGGTGAATACTTGGCCGGTGGCAAGCGTTAGCGCGGGTAGCGGCCATAGTAGAGCCCGCGTCCGAGCGAAGCGAAGGACGACGGCAAGCGGTTGACGCCGAAGGATGCGGCAAGATTGTTTGGGGCGGCGCGGGTCCTGCCCTGAGTCGGTGCGGCGCTGCCCAGGCAGACAGAGAGAGTCGCGGGCGCAGG
>JBGSKE010000627.1:0-2505 GCA_041741355.1 Negativicutes bacterium
GGTGGCACAGCAGCCACGGTGGAAAACCTAGTCTATCTGAAGAACCTGTTGCCTCAAGATGCTACATGGTCCGCCTTGGGAATCGGCGCGGGGCACATCCCAATTCTGTTCGCTACGATTGCGCTCGGCGGACATGTCCGGGTGGGCATGGAAGACAATGTGGTTTATGCAAAAAACCGTTTGGCCAAATCCAACGCCGAGTTTGTCGAGCGGGCGGCGCGGTTGATTCGTGAAGCAAACAAAGAAGTCGCCTCGCCGGCTGATGCGCGGTCGATCCTGAATTTGAAACGATAGGAGGTGAAAAAATGATCAAAAAAATTGGCGTCATTGGCGCCGGGACGATGGGACATGGTATTGCCGAAAGCTTTGCCATGTTCGGCTATAATGTAAATCTGTACGATACCAATGCAGTGCAATTGGAAAAAGCGCTGAACGAAATCCGGTCCGAGCAGCAGCTGTTGGTGGAAGAGGCGTTCGTTACGGCGGAAAAAGCGGCAGCAACGCTGCAAAACATTAGTATTCATACGGACATGAAGTCTGCCGTACAGGACCGGGACTACGTCATTGAAGCGGCGCCGGAGAATATGGAACTGAAACAAAACTTGTTCAAACAGTTGGACGACTATTGTCCGGCTCACGCCATTCTGGCCAGCAATACTTCGAGCTTGTCGCTGGAACCGATGATGGCGCTGGTGAGCGAAGCGCGCAAGCAGCGGATGATGGTTTGCCACTGGTACAATCCGGGCCACTTAATGCCGCTGGCCGAACTCTCATTCTTCGGCAATATGCCGACGGAGATCTTTCAAGAAGTCGAAGCGTTGTATGCTTCGATCAACAAACAAACGGTCAAAGTACTGAAAGATGTGCCGGGCCTGGTTGCCAACCGGATTCAGCAAGGCGTGGCGCGCGAGGCGTTTTCCATTATAGAACAGGGAATTGCCGATCCGATCGACGTGGATAAGGCGTTAAAGTTCGGCCCGGCCTTCCGCTACGCGACAACCGGCCAACTGGAAGTGGCGGATTTTGGTGGACTCGATATTTGGTGCATAGTCGGCGACAACCTGTTGCCGGCGATGGACAATTCGACCCAGGCGAACAATCTGCTGCGGCAAAAAGTTGCCGAAGGGAAGCTGGGAATCAAAAGCGGCGAAGGTTTTTTCCGCTATGATCCGGAACAGTTGCCGGCGATTCGCAAGCGATTTGCCCAAAAATTAATTCACCAGTTAAAAGCTTCAGAATATTATAAGTGAGGGGAGTGTCAATATGCTTTGGAGATTGTCAAAAAAGTTCCAGTTTGCTGCTGACCGCATCATTCCCGACTCGTTCGTTTTTTGTGTAATCCTGACTTTGTTGGCTTTTATCGCCAGTCTGGCGATGACGCCAGCCGGCCCGGAAAAGATCGTTCTTGGCTGGTACAAAGGACTTTGGACTATGATTGGCTTTGCCTTCCAGATGTCGTTCATGGTCGTTTGCTGCGGCGCCGCGGCAAAAGCGCCTTTGGTGGAAAAATTTCTGTCCAGGGCAGCGCGAATTCCCAAGACTCCTTCAGCCGCCATGGTTCTTTTATTGGTGTTTGGCTTTATTTCAAGCTTGATCAATTGGGCTTTCTCCACGATATTGACGCCGATCTTTGCGATGCAACTTTCCCGTAACGTAAAAGGGCTGCACTTTCCGCTGATGATTGCCGCCGGATATGCTACGATGGTGCTCGGACAGAGTTGGTGTCCCAGTGCTTCCCTGTATGCACTAGTTGCCACCAAGGGTCATTTTTTGGAGAAGAGTATCGGGACCTTTTCTCAGGATGTGACTGTTTATAATCCAGTCAATACGGTATTGTTCTTCATTCTGGCGGCAACGGTTATCTTTCTCGGCGTGTTCACCCGTCCGCCGGAAAATGAAGTCATCATGTACAACCCCGGTGAAGAAGAAAAAGTGGTTGCCGTAAAAGAAGAAACGGAAGTAACTATCGCTGATAAAATGAACGGCAGCCGAATCCTGATGCTGATCATCGGCGCGGCCGGATTGTTTGTCATCGGTGATAGTATACTGAAAAAAGGCGTCATGAAATCTTTGGATTTCAACTTTGTAATTTTTCTGTTCCTGACGCTTAATGCGTTTCTCTACAATACGCCGAAAAAATTTGTCGATGCATTCAAAAATACAATGCGTTCCGCTTCCGAAGTCATGCTGCAGTTTCCGTTCTATGGCGGAATTATGGGGATGATGATGGCGTCCGGTCTTGGCAAGGTGTTGGCTGATTTCCTGATTCGCATCGCCAGTCAGGATACGATTTACATGTATTCGTTCCTGTCGGCTGCATTTGTCAACCTGTTCATTCCTTCCCAGGGGCGGCCAATGGATCGTCCAGGGTCCAATTTTGATGGAAGCAGGCAAAGCAATGAATGCTAATCTGCCGCTGATCATGAATGCGTTTGTGTCCGGCGATGAAGTAACCAATTTGCTGCAACCGCTGTACGTGATTCCCGCGCTGGCGCTGGTTGGCAT
>JBGSKE010000628.1:0-2662 GCA_041741355.1 Negativicutes bacterium
TTCTCGATGCGCTTTTCGCCGCCGCCTGCCAGCACCTTGGCCTGCTTTTTCTTCATGATCTCAATCTTTTCCTGAATCGAAGCCATTGTACACCTCCATCATTGTCTCTAATTACCGCCGCTAGACGTGTAAGAGCAAGCATCATAATTGTTTAAGCGAAAATTATAATGCTTGACATTTTATTGATATGTATTAAAATAGTTTTGTAAGTTATTTAAGTTTTTAAATTTACTTAATTAACTTTATTTATTTTAGCACGATCTTTTTCAGGGCACAAGCAAAAAAATAAATATTAGTTCCCTGCTCTGACAGGCTCTATTGCCTTATCAACATGCTTAAAATAATTAAAGAAATATCATTACTATCATAAACTTTCACCAATTCCTTCTGAAGTGCTATGCTTTGAACATACTGAAAAAGCAAGAACGACCTGACCCCTGAGGGCCAAGTCGCTCTTGTTGGAACCAATTCACTTTTGACTAGCAGCGTTTATTTCCCGGGGAAGAACGGCCAGACCATCGGAATGACGATGACGGAAACAATCATGGAAACTATAATTAAGCCGAGACCCGGTTTGACATAGTCCATGAATTTGTAACCGCCAGGTCCAAGGACCAAGGTGTTCGGCGGCGTGCCGACCGGAGTCGCGAACGCGCAGGACGCGGCGATGGCAATCGCCATCAACACGGCATGCGGGCTGGCGCCCAAACCCTTGGCGATACCGATGCCGATTGGCGCGAGCAGCGCAGTGGCTGCGGTGTTGGACATAAATTGAGTCAGACCTGCCGACAGGGCAAACAGAACGATGGTCACGAGCAACGGTCCCGGAGAACCGCCCATGGCGCCAACAACCCAATTAGCAATCAGCTTGCCTGCGCCGGATTTGTCCATCGCAGTCGCAACAGGCAACATACCGGCGAACAGGAAGATCGTAACCCAGTCGATGCCTTTATAAGCATCTTTTTCATTGATACATTTGGTAATAACCAGGAACAACGCGCCGATCGTGGCAGCGACTTGCAATGGCAGTTTCTTGATTCCAAGCGACATGACGATGACAACAAAAACCAAGGTCAAGCCGGTCAGCCATTGCTTGGTTGCGCTGGTATCACCTGCTTTGGCTTCTGCTGCTGCTTCTTCATCCAATTCGGCAACCGCACCGGCTTTTGGCAGCAGATGTTTGCCAATGAAGATCATGTAAATAATCCCGGCGATAGTCAAGGGAATGCCGATCCAGGCAAATTCAAAGAAGCCGAATTCACGCAGGCCAGCCGCTTTCAGCGCGCCAGCGGCAATGATGTTCGGCGGGGTGCCGACGAGAGTGATCGTTCCGCCAAGACCGGCGGCAAATGCCAGCGGCATCATCTGACGATTGACGGGGATGCGAGCTGCCTTGCAAATACCGGCGATAACCGGAATCAGGCAGGCGGTGGTAGCGGTGTTGGACGTGAATGCCGACAAAACAGCGGCCACAGCCATACTGCCAAACATCAGCGAATTCTCGCCTGTGCCGGTGAAGCTAACGACGGTAGTACCGATTTTTTGCGCCAGTCCGGTATGGAACATCGCCGCGCCGATAACAAACATCGCCGCAAACAAAACCACCGTGGAGTTGGACAGGCCGGAGAACACCGTGTTCATCGGGATGATGCCGAGGATGCCGCAGGCAATCGCGCCTGCCATCGCAGTAACAGCCAGGGGCAGTAATTCGGTTACAAAAAAGAACGCGACGAAGGCGAGAACGATAAGGGTCATTGTTGCATTATCCAACTGAAATAAACCTCCTTTTTAATTAGGAATGCAAATTTGACTATGTTTATATACTGCTGACCTAAAATCCCCCCATTCGCAGTTAATATCATGCAATTATTTTGCTGATGAAAGAGCAAGTAATGTTATATCCCTCACCTTTCCCAGCAAAATAAAAACAAGCAATAATATATTTCGCGAATAAATTGAAAATTCCTGCTGCTAAAATCCAGTGTAGATAAGGCAGTGGTTTATTAATGATGCCTTGTCTACACTGGCAGAAGAAAAAAAATTATTTGAGCATGGCCAGCATAGTTCCGGCCGCAACAGCAGTGCCGATAACGCCGGAGACATTCGGTCCCATCGCATGCATCAGCAGGAAGTTAGACGGATTGGCTTTTTGGCCGACAACCTGGCTGACGCGGGCTGCCATCGGCACGGCCGATACACCGGCGGAGCCGATCAGCGGATTTACTTTACCGCCCGATGTATAGTACATGAGCTTGCCGACCAGGCATCCGGCTGCAGTACCGCCGGCAAATGCCACCAGACCCAGGCAGATGATCAGAACGGTCTGGATATTGAGAAATGCTTTAGCTTCCATGGTCAGACCGGTACCGGTCGCCAGGAAGATGGTGACGATGTTGATTAGGGCGTTTTGCGAGGTATCGGACAGACGGTCGGTCACGCCCGACTCACGGAACAAGTTGCCCAGCATCAACATCCCCATCAACGGGGTGATTGGCGGCAACAAGAAACAAATGAACAAGGTCGCGACAATCGGGAAGACAAGCTTTTCAAACTTGCTGACCGGGCGCAGTTGCTCCATGACAGTAGCCCGCTCTTTTTCCGTGGTGAACAATTTCATGATCGGTGGCTGAATCAGCGGAACCAGCGACATGTAAGAGTAGGC
>JBGSKE010000629.1:0-3518 GCA_041741355.1 Negativicutes bacterium
CGGTGGTGATGGCTGGGGGGTTCCACCCGTTCCCATCCCGAACACGGCAGTTAAGCCCCCATGCGCCGAGGGTACTTGGTTGGAAACGGCCTGGGAGAGTAGGTCGCCGCCGGTTAGAACGAAACAGACCTTCCGTTACGACGGAAGGTCTGTTTCTATATTCCCCGGGAAATATTTCACGAAAAGGCCTTTACTAACAGGGAAATCGATATATCTGTCGAAGAAATTAATCAGAGGAAAACTGGCTACGGAGGAGTTTGGACCGAGATGCAAGAGTTGAAGTATTTATTTCAGGGCGAGTCTGGGCTGGTTGTTGAACTTGCTGATACTATTGATTCAGCAGTTAATGCGACGGTACACGCACTAAGTCGTTCAATCGAGGCGGAAATGGGCGGACTTGTTGATGCGGTTGTACCAACCTATCGATCGCTATTGGTGTTGTTTGACCCTTTGCAACTAGAACGGGAAAAGCTACAAGAAAGAATTAATCAACTATATCAACGGATTTTAACAGAAAAACAAACGGTCACCGGCGGAAAAGTTGTAGTTATACCGGTTCTATATGGCGGTGAAACTGGGCCGGATCTAGAGTTCGTCGCCCGCCACAATCAGCTTTCGCCGGAAGAAGTCATTTCGATTCATAGCGCTGTCTCCTACCGAATCTATATGATGGGCTTCACACCGGGATTTCCTTATTTGGGTGGTATGTCGGAGCGCATTGCTGCGCCGAGGCTAACTACGCCACGAAAACAAATTCCGGCGGGTTCGGTTGGTATTGCTGGTGCGCAAACCGGCTTATACCCTCAAATGAGCCCGGGCGGTTGGCAATTGATCGGACAGACACCGCTCAGGGTATTTGATCCTGCCGTTGCGGACCCGTTTTTGTATCAGGCGGGAGATTTTCTCCGCTTTGACGCCATTTCCGAAGTAGAGTTCGCACGCATAGAACGAGCGGTACAGCGCCGCGAATATTTGCCGCAAGTGCGTCATCTGAGGGAGGTGACTCAATGATACGGGTAATTCAACCGGGGCTGTTGACTACGGTCCAGGATGAAGGAAGAAGCGGGTATTTGGCTTTCGGGATGCCCCGCGCTGGCGTGATGGATCGTTATGCTGCCCGAATAGCTAATTTACTATGCGGCAATCCTTTGGGCGCTGCTGTACTAGAGATGACAATAATGGGCGGCGGCTTCTGTTTTGAAACGCCGGCCAGGATTGCCGTGTGCGGCGCTGAGATGCCGCTGCAATTAAATAATCAACCAATAGCGACATGGGCTGCGGTGGACGTCACCGCCGGCGATATTTTAGAGGTTGGTGCGGCGGTAACGGGCTGCCGTTCCTATTTGGCGATTGCCGGTGGACTTGAGGTCCCCTTAGTAATGGGTAGTCGGTCAACCTACTACCGCGCTGGAATCGGTGGGTTTGCCGGGCGAGCGTTAAAAGCCGGCGACAAGGTGGCTTTTGGTGAACCTGCGCCGTTTGCGGCTGCGCCGATTCGGCTTCCCGCCGGTTGGATTCCCCAATATTCGTCCCAGGTCGAGGTTAGGGTGATGCTGGGACCGCAAGCGAACCTGTTTTCAGCGGCTGGGTTAAACACACTACTGACGACAAGCTACACGGTTTCGAATGAAGCAGATCGTATGGGATATCGCTTGGAAGGCGAAAAAATCGAACACCTGGCAGGGCCGGATATCGTTTCGGATGCTTTGACACCAGGCGCTATTCAGGTTCCTGGCAGCGGCCAGCCGATTGTAATGATGGCGGATTGCGGAACGACAGGCGGCTATGCGAAAATTGCCACTGTGATCGGCGTCGATTTGGCGAAACTGGCCCAGACCAAACCGCAAGATTGTCTGACGTTCGTTGCCTGTTCGTATGAAGAGGCGGTGCAGGCTTTGCGTCAGGAGCTGGACCGTTATCGTCAGATTGCCGAGTGGACGGCGTGCGGTGCAGTCACGGAGGCAACTGATGAAACTGAGGTAATCGCGGCGCAGGTAGCGCCCTCGCCCCAGACTCTGTTGACCTCGTTGTCGCAACGACAGCCTGGACGCAAGTTGCGGCTGCATATTGGCGGCAAGAGTTATCAAGTTGAAATCGAAGAGGTGAAGTAAATGAAAATCGATTTGAATTGCGACATGGGTGAAAGTTTTGGCGTGTATGAACTTGGCTACGATGCGCAGGCGATGCCCTACGTCACGTCAATCAACGTAGCCTGCGGCTTTCACGCAGCTGACCCTGATAATATGGCGAAAACGGTTGCCTTGGCCAAACAGCAGGGCGTTGCCGTGGGCGCTCACCCTGGCTATCCGGACCTGGTCGGCTTTGGCCGCCGTTCGCTGGCTTTAACGCCTGATGAAGTAAAAAACTCCGTCATTTACCAAATCGGCGCACTGCAAGCCTTTTGTCAGGCGGCGGGGATCAAGCTGCAGCATGTCAAGGTTCATGGCGCGCTCTATAATAATGCGGAAAAAGACCTGACGATTGCGACGGCGATTGCCGAAGCAATCAAAGCAGTCGACCCCGCATTATATATGTTATGTCTGGCGAATTCTCAGATGGGTGTTGCTGCCAAGCAGGCAAAGCTGCCGTATGTCGAGGAGGCTTTTGCCGACAGGGCTTATACCGACGAAGGATCGTTGGTGTCGCGCAAAATTGCCGGTTCGGTGATTCATGACATCGACCAGGTCGTTAGCCGAGTGATTAGGATGGTCAAAGATAAAACCGTAGTTTCAATCAGCGGCAGCATAGTGCCGATTCAGGCCCAGACGATCTGTGTGCATGGCGATACACCCGGAGCAGTTGCAATGGTGAAAGCAATCAGGCAGGCTTTGGATCGGGAGCAAGTCACCCTTCAAGCTTTTGGCGTCTAGAAATCGTCGTAGACCCATTCCCCGAAAATAACATTTAGTGTATGATAAAGGTACAAAGCATGGAGGTGTTAGCATGGCTATTTTAGAAGTCTTTCAAAAGGTCAAGAAACAACGGAAAGCTGCTGAACAGAAAAAAGCCCTGAAAAATGTCGCCGTGGGTGCTGCCATTGGCGCAACAGTCGGCGCGGTTGCCGGAGTTCTGCTGGCGCCGAAGGCGGGCAAAGAAACTCGTGAAGATTTAGCTGTTGCCGCAAAAGAAGCTGTCGAAAAAGCCAAAGAAAAAATTGAAGAAGTCAAGGAAAAGGCGATCGAAGTCGTTGAAGAAGTCAAGGGACAAGTCAAACAAAAAGTGGAGAGTTGTCATTGCGGCTGCGAAGAATCGATGAAAGAAGAAGTTGCCGCTGAAGCGACGGTCGAAGTAACGAACAAGAAATAGACCTTGCGGCGATAAGTAAGAGTATGGTCTGAAAGAAGGGATGTTCTTGTACATTTCCCTATATGACGTTGGCCTGCTGATTTTGTTTGCGCTAGCCCTGACGGTGAGCTATTATCTGATTGTCGTGTTGCGTCGACTGGCGGACGTCGTGCTCAGGCTTGGCGGTATTCTGGAGGAGAACCGTAAATCGATTGAGGATACGTTGGAAGTAT
>JBGSKE010000630.1:0-5311 GCA_041741355.1 Negativicutes bacterium
TGTGGGCGCCGATATTATTGCCGGCATGGCGGCGTGCGGGATGGACCGGGCATCGAAGCTTTCTCTTTTGGTCGATGTGGGGACAAACGGCGAGATGGCGATTGGGAACAAGGAGCGGATTCTTTGTACGTCGACGGCGGCTGGCCCCGCTTTCGAGGGGGCAAACATCAGTTGTGGGGTTGGCAGTGTTCCGGGCGCAATTGCCAAGTTTGACATGCAGGGCGGACAGGCTATGATTCAGACGATTGCCGATGCGCCGCCAATCGGTATTTGTGGCACAGGTGTGGTGGATATTGTCGCCGTCGGCCTGCGGGAAGGATTGATCGACCGGACAGGCCGTTTGCAAGCAAATGCAACCGCTGGCGATAGCATAATGGTTTCCAGGCACTTCGGCGGTGAGACGATTTTGTTCACCCAGAAAGACATTCGCGAATTTCAACTGGCGAAAGCAGCCATCCGAACCGGTCTGGAAATCCTGTTGCGCGAATACGGTTGTGGTTGGCCGGAGGTGGAGCAAATATTCCTGGCTGGCGGGTTTGGCGCAAAAATTGATGTGGCGAGCGCCGTTGCGGTCGGTCTGCTGCCCGGTGAAGCGCGGCAGAGAATTCAAGCTGTCGGCAACAGCTCCTTGGCCGGGACGGTGGCCTATCTGTTGCACCGGGAACGCCGTGAGGCTGTCGATTCGCTGCTGAAAGTTTCAGCCAGCATTGATTTGTCGCGACATCCTGATTTTAATGAACTGTTTATGATGCAGCTTGAGTTTGGACCAGCAGAAGGAACTATTTGACCAACCATTGCTTGAAGGCGACCGACACCAGGGGCTGGCTGAATAAATAGCCCTGAACTGAATTGCAGCCGAATGAATCAAGCAACACTCGTTGTTCTTCTGTTTCGACTCCTTCTGCCACAACCGAAATTCCCAGTTGCTGGGCCAGCGTAATGATGGCGGCCGTAATCGTACGGGTACTCTGCTCGTTGTGAATTCGGTTGATGAAGGATTGATCGATTTTTAGCGTGTGAATCGGTAGTTGTTGGAGATAGGTCAAGGAAGAATAGCCGGTGCCGAAGTCATCAAGGGCGGTGCGGATTCCCATCGCCCGTAACGCTTCCAACTTATCCACGTTTGTTTCAAAGGCTTGGATCAAGACGCTTTCCGTGATTTCCAGCTCAAGGGCGGATGGCGGCAGGCCGGTCTCGACCAGGACAGCTGCAACGCTTTCGACAAAATTGTCCAGCGATAGCTGCTTGACCGATACGTTAACACTGACGGAAAGTTGATCGTGGCCTGCGTCATGGAGTTCGCGGCAGAAATGACAGGCAGTGCGTAGTCCCCAATCGCCCAGTTCATTGATCAGGCCAATTTCTTCCGCGACCGGAATAAACTGCAGCGGCGAAATTAAGCCCTGCTCGGGACAATCCCAGCGCATCAGCGCTTCCATGCCAACAACCCGACTTGTTTTCAGATCTACTTGCGGTTGGTAACGCATATGAAAATGTTGCTTGGTTTTCACGGCAGCCCGCAGGCGATTTTCCAACGCGATTTTTTCCAGGACGGAGTCCTGCATGGATTGCTCAAAGAAACGATAAGCGGAACGACCGGTTTCTTTGGCCATGTGTAACGCGGTATCGGCTTTGCGCAACAAATCCTCGAGACCGGTTCCGTCTTTAGGGAAAAAGGCGATGCCGATACTGGCTGAAAGATAATAGGGGTGTCCTTGGCAAGTAAATGGAATGTTGAACAGGTTGATCAGGCGCTGGGCATAAGCCTGGATGAAAGCTTTGCGGTTGGTATTGGTCAATACCACGATAAATTCATCGCCGCCTACCCGGGCTAGAATGTGGGAAGATCCCACAGCTGTCGAGAGTTGTCTGGCGACATCGGCTATCAGGGCATCGCCGCAGGCGTGACCGGAAGAATCGTTGATCAGTTTAAAATTATCGAGGTCGATAAACAACAAGGCGCCGCTGGCTTGATCAAGGATCGATTTTTCCGCTAGCAGCAATTCTAACCTGCGCCGGTTCGGCAGACCGGTCAGCGCATCAAAATAGGCCAGATGATAAATCTTGTCTTCCTGTTGCTTGCGTTCGCTGATGTCGGTTAAAGAACCGGCGATTCGCAGCGCTTTGCCATTTTCATCGCGCAGCGCCTTGCCGCGGGAATGCACCCAGACATAGTTTTGGCTGAGGTCGCGTGCTCGATATTCAACATCATAGTGCGGCGCAACATTATTCATATAGTCGTCAAATCCAGTTGTGATCAAAGCCTGGTCATCTTCGTGGACGAGAGACAGCCACAGTTTCCGCTGGAAGGGAATATCGTGCGGCATGCCAAAACGGTCCATCCAATGGGTCGAAAAGGTTAGATCATCAGTCGCGCAATCGACTTCCCAGATGGCATCGACAGATGCATCCATCGCCAAACGGTAGCGCTGTTCGGTGAAGTTCAGCTTTTGCGTGTTGGACTTTAGTTCGGCTAATTGTTGCGACAGGGCTTCTTCGGAGGCAGCCAATTGTTGGTACATCGATGCTAATTCCTAATGAGCGGCCTGGAGCTTTTCGTTGTTTTGCTTTAAATCGATCAACCATTGCCTGCGTTCTGTGATGTCACGCAGGATAGCGATAATATTTCGTTTGGGCGGAATATCGATGCGGTACAGACTGACTTCTACGTCGAACAGGGCGCCATTTTTTTTACAATGCTGCCATTCAAACGATTGTGGTTGACCATCCAGGGCTGCTGTCAACAACTGTTTCATCTTGGTAAAGGAGCTGGCGCCATCAATTTGTGAAGGTGGCGACCACTCATCAATCGAATGCCCGATCAGTTCATCGCGCGATCGGTCGAACATTGTCTGAATATGGTGATTGCAGTCGATAATCGTTGTACCGTCAAAAATGAAAATCCCATCATTGGCGCACTCAAACAAGGTGCGAAATTTGATTGCGCTCGCACGCAAGGCGGCAGCGGTGCTGCGGACCGAATCAGGAGTGGGCATCGGTGACCTCCTTGTAGGTAGCTTCTTGTATAGCTGGCGATGTGATTAATGCAATCAGCGCCTGTGCAATGCAATCGGTGCCTGCGCCCGTTAGGGCGGGAGAGCTGTTTGGTCTGCGCTGCTTACGTTCGGCGCTCATTTTTGCCACTGATTGTGCTACGTTGATGGGAGATGGACAGTAAACGCCCAAAGTTGAGTTGATCACAAAGCCGATGTTGCCTTCTTCCTGCAGGCCGACCGCGCCAGTCAAAAGGATTGCTTTGCCAAGCGTCGCCGCTTCCATGATCGTTCCGGGTCCGGCTTTGGTCACGACCACATCGCAAGCAGCCATCAAGATTTCCATGTTATCGACAAACTGATAAACTCGGGTGTTGGGCGTCTCCGTATCACGGTCGATTAAGCGTTGGTACAGAGCCTTGTTGCGGCCAGTGACCACCAATAAAGTGCATTCTGGACAATGACGTTCCAATTGGTCGACTAGGCGTTCAACCTGACCGCCGCCCGCGCCGCCGCTAGTGAGCAATAGCGTAAATCGGTCGACCGGCAAACCTAATATTTGGCGGGCAGAGCCTAAATCCGGCAGCGGAGTGAGAAAGCGGGGGTGAACAGGAAACCCGGTCATGGCGATTTTGGTCTGATCAACGCCCAACTGTAGTATTCGTTGCACAGCCTGCGGGGTGGGCAATAAATAATGGTCGGCCCGATTGGTCGCCCAGGAGGCATGAATGC
The DNA here is from genome assembly GCA_041741355.1 of Negativicutes bacterium. GTDB lineage: Bacteria > Bacillota > Negativicutes > UBA1444 > UBA1444 > UBA1444. The sequence goes on from JBGSKE010000630.1 coordinate 3,726, forward strand.
TAACCAGGTCGGTAACAACCGTAACAATCGGCCAGGTAGCAGCTGTTTCAGCGCGATAATCACAGATTGGCCGGACGGCTAAGGGATGGATTACGACAACAAGGTCGGGCACGAAATTTTTAATGGTTTGGTGAATATGAGAGCGGGCAAATTGATATAAAAATTTTGAGGCAAAGTTCATGAATCCTGTAAAGTTGGCAAGCCGGTACAACAAATTGTAGAGAAAGATGCTGTTGGCGGAAAAGAAGGCATAGATTTCCGGTGCATTGCGAATGCCCGGTAATTGACTGGCCCTGAGCAAATCAACCATTTCACAGTGAATTTCAGTATTCAGTTGCGTCAGAGCTTTGGCGATGGCGTTGGCCGCACTGCGATGGCCGCCGCCCGTATCGGAGATGATAAATAAAATTCGTTTGCTCATGCGACAAAGACCCTTTCTAAATAGTACGGCTTCATTTTACCATATCCTGCTTTCCCGCCGATATACATATCCAGGGGGTGGCAAGGCGCGTTGCAGGGGGGTATGCTGAAATGATAGAATAAGACCCAAACCGTGATGAAACAGGCGGGGGGGGAAGACAATGGGGCGGGTGTTTGATTCAGTGATCGCTTTTTTACAAGAAGATGAGTGGCGTTACGAGGAAATTCCCGGCGAGTTAGCCATACGATTCAGTTTTTCTGGCAAGAATGCCCGCTATGAGTGTTTTGGCCAAGCCAATGAAGATCATGAAATCTTTGTTTTTTATACAATCGTGCCGATCAGCGCACCGGAAGAGCAGCGCCATTTGGTGGCGGAGTTGTTGGCTCGGATTAATTATGGCCTGAACATCGGTAACTTTGAATTGGACATGAACGATGGAGAAATTCGCTATAAAACCAGTATCGATGTCGAGGGCGGCGAATTGAGCCTGCGAATGGTCGAGACGTTGATTGCTGTAAACATTTCCACGACAGAGCGTTATTTTGCTGCCTTTACTGATGTTTTGCACGCGGATGTCGCCCCGCTTGAAGCGGTGGGGCGGGTTGAACGGCCGGACCCTTCGTCTCGAAACTAGGAATGGGCTTAATTTGCCGGAATCAGGAGTGATTTTGCGATGAACAAGAAGATACTTTTGGTCGATGATGAAGAAAAAGTGCTACAGGCCTTGGAACGGACCTTTATTCCGGCGGGGTACCAGGTTTTTTCGGCAATCAGCGGTGAAACCGGGTTGACGATGCTGGCCGCCGAACCGTTCGACTTGGTGATCAGCGACATGCGAATGCCGGGGATGGATGGGCACCAATTCCTCAAGCAAGTTAAAGCACTGTGTCCGACAACCATGCGGGCAATTCTGAGCGGATTTGCCGAAGGCAAGGATGTAATCAATTGTCTGCGCGACGGTTCAGCGCGGATGTATATATTGAAGCCGTGGGATAATGAAAAACTGTTGACGGAGATCGAAAAGCTGTTGCAGTTGGGCGAATTGTTTTCGCGGCGGCAGTTGCTGGAGGTCTTCAATAATCTGCGTGATCTGCCCACGGTGCCGGAATTGTATTCGCGTGTTTGCGCACTAATCGAAAACGAAGCCGGCGTGGAAGAAATTGCC
>JBGSKE010000631.1:0-16352 GCA_041741355.1 Negativicutes bacterium
CATGGGGCATGCGCTGGATAATGCGTTGCAGGATATCCTGATCCGCTGGCGGCGGATGCAAGGGTATGACACTCTGTGGATGCCGGGCTGTGACCACGCCGGGATTGCCACCCAGATCAAAGTGGAAGAAGTGCTGGCCAAAGAAGGGATTTCCCGCCACGATCTGGGCCGAGAAAAATTCATTGAACGGGTTTGGGAGTGGAAGGCGCAATACGGCGACCGTATCACCAACCAGCTGCGCCGGCTCGGTGCTTCCTGCGACTGGGAACGCGAACGGTTTACGATGGATGAGGGCTGCTCCAAGGCCGTGCGTGAGGTTTTTGTCTCACTTTATGAAAAAGGGCTGATTTATCAGGGCGAACGGATCACCAACTGGTGCCCGCGCTGTAATACCGCGCTGTCCGACATCGAAGTGGAGCACGAGGACTCGGCTGGCAAGCTGTATCATGTGCGCTATCCGCTGCAGGACAACCCGGCTGAATTTGTCACGGTGGCGACAACCCGTCCGGAGACGATCCTCGGCGATACGGCCGTGGCGGTCAATCCGACCGATGAGCGTTATACCAAGTTGGTCGGTCGTAAACTGGTACTGCCGGTGGTGGGCCGCGAACTGCCGATCATCGCCGACGAATATGTCGATCCAGCGTTTGGCACCGGCGCGGTAAAAGTAACGCCGGCCCACGACCCCAACGACTTTGACATGGGGCAGCGCCACAAACTGCCTTCGATCCGGGTGATCGGCAATAACGGCGCGATGTTGCCGGAAGCGGGCGAGGCCTATGCCGGACTGGACCGCTATGAATGTCGCAAAAAACTGGTGGCCGATCTGGAAGCAGCCGGTTATCTGGTGAAAATTGAAGAACATGCCCATGCGGTAGGCCATTGCCAGCGCTGCGATACAGTCGTGGAACCGCTGGTCTCCAAGCAGTGGTTTGTGCAGATGCAGCCGCTGGCCGCACCGGCGATGGAAGTGGTGAAGAGTGGCCGGACCGAATTTGTGCCGGAACGCTTCACCAAGATTTATATGAACTGGCTGGAGAATATCCGCGACTGGTGTATTTCACGCCAGATCTGGTGGGGCCACCGGATTCCCGCCTGGTACTGTGATGCCTGCGACAAGACGATCGTTTCCCGCACTGATATCAGTGCCTGCCCGCATTGCGGCGGCGCTCTTCGGCAAGACCCCGATGTGCTGGACACTTGGTTCAGCTCGGCGCTATGGCCATTTTCCACGATGGGCTGGCCTGACAAAACGCCGGAATTGGCGCGTTACTACCCGACCAGTGTATTGGTGACCGGTTACGACATCATTTTCTTCTGGGTTGCCCGAATGATGTTCGCCGGCATGGAGTTTATGCAGGAAGTTCCCTTCCGACATGTGTTCATCCATGGTCTGGTGCGCGATTCGCAGGGCCGTAAGATGTCGAAATCGCTTGGCAACGGCATTGATCCGCTGGAAGTGATCGACCAGTTCGGCGCCGATACGCTGCGGTTTACGCTGGTGACCGGCAATACGCCGGGTAATGATATGCGTTTTTATATGGAGCGGGTGGAATCCAGCCGCAACTTTGCCAATAAAATCTGGAATGCATCGCGCTTTGTCATGATGAATTTGGCGGACTACGACGAAACAGCGCCCTGCGGCGAGCTGACGCTGGCCGACCGCTGGATATTGTCGCGTTATGCCCAGACGGTGAACGGCGTGACCGACAATCTGGAAAAATTCGAACTCGGCGAAGCGGCCCGGATGCTGTACGATTTCATCTGGGGCGAATACTGCGACTGGTACATCGAACTGGCCAAACCCCGCCTGTACAGCAAGGAAGGCGCGACCGGCCGGCAGACGGCCCAGTTTGTCCTGGCTTATATCCTCGAGCGTACCATGCGATTGCTGCACCCGTTCATGCCGTTCATCAGCGAGGAGATCCGGTCGCATCTGCCGAATAGCGTCGGCGGCACCGTCCGTTCGGCCTGGCCGGAAGCCGAACCGCAGCGGATTGATGAAGCGGCTGAGGCCCAGATGAGCGCGGTGATGGATGTGATTAAAGCAGCGCGTAACATGCGGGCGGAAATGAATGTGCCGCCAGGCCGCAAAGGCGAATTGATTATTCAAATTGCCAACCCGGGACTGGAAAGCGTTCTGGTGGAAAATCTGCCATTCATTAAAACGATGGCGACTGCCGAACCGGTGACGATTGTTTTGGCGAACGCAGATAAGCCGGAAAACTCCGTTTCCCGCGTGATCACCGGCATGGAAGTCTATTTGCCGTTGAAAGGCCTGATTGATGCCGAGAAGGAGATTGCCCGGCTGAACAAGGAGCTGGCAGGGCTGGAACTGGAACGGACCAGGATTGAAGGCAAGCTGTCCAACGAAGGATTTATCGCCAAAGCGCCGGCCGCTGTGCTGGAACAGCAAAAAACCCGTCATGCCGAAGTAATGGAAAAGGTGACGGCGATTCACGGACAGATCGAGTATTTTTCTAAGCTGTAGCAGAAATCATCTTTGCTTGTCAAAATAGAAACGGAGGCAGCGGCAATGAATTATGCCGAGGCAATGGTCTATCTGGAGTCTCTGGGGACGTTTGGCATTCAACTGGGGCTGAAGCGGATTGAAGCCCTGCTGGCGGCAATGGGCAATCCTGAACGCTCATTCCGGTCGATTCATGTGACCGGAACCAACGGCAAGGGCTCGACAACGGCTCTGCTTGCTTCCGTTCTTAATGCGGCGGGGATTCGCAGCGGCATGTATATTTCGCCGCACTTGGTCGATTATCCGGAACGGATGAAAATCGCTGGCAAGGAAATAAGTCAGGCGGATTTTGCGGCGATGATTAAGCAAACCCAGCATGCCGCCGAGGCAATTCAGTCGCGGGGCATGGACAGCCCCACGGAGTTCGAAGTGCTGACTGCCGCCGCGTTTTTATGGTTTGCGACGAAGCAGGTTGAACTGGCAGTGGTGGAGGTCGGCCTGGGCGGTCTGCTCGATTCGACCAATGTGATTACGCCAGAGCTATCGGTCATTACCAATGTGACGCTGGAGCATACCGACCGCTGCGGCAAAACGGTGGCGGAAATCGCCGCTCACAAGGCGGGAATTATTAAGCCGGGCGTGCCGGTGGTGACCGGGGCTGTCGGGGAGGCGCTGTCGGTCATTGAGGCGGTGGCGGCGCGGCAGCTTTCCGCCTGCAGCGTGCTGAACCGGGATTTTTTCGTCTCGGATGTTCTCACTGGCGAAACAGAACAGTCGTTTTTGTTCACCGGCCCGGCCGAGCCGCCGCAACGTTACCGCATGCGGTTGCTTGGCCGGCATCAAGCCGATAATGCGGCGCTGGCGATCTGCGCCTGTAAGCGGCTGGCGGAAACTGAACCACGTCTGACACCTGAGGCAATACAGGCAGGCGTGGAAAAAGCAACCTGGCCTGGCCGGTTTGAAGTTTTCCCCGAATCACCGTTGGTGATTTTGGATGGGGCGCATAACCCGGACGGAATTCGCACTTTGCGGCAAACCTTGGATGATGTGTATCCAACGCGACCGATCGTATTTATGTTTGGTGTGTTGGCAGATAAAGACCATGCCGAGATGGCGCGGATTTTATTTCGACTGATCGACCGTGCGGTCGTGGTCGAACCCAATTCACAGCGGGCCGCGTCGGCAAGCGATATTGCCCGGGAAATATCCGGCTATGTTGCCGCTGTGGCAACCGCCGACAGTATTGCGGCGGGACTGGACCAAGCTCGTTCGTGGGCCGGGCCGCAAGGCGCCGTCTGCGTGGCGGGATCGCTGTATATGATTGGTGAAGCGCGTCAATTGTTGCTGCAGCAATAAAAATTGCGTTAAAAAAAGGACGGTTGTGTTGACGACAAGAATGTTCGCCTCCATTCGCAATTTGCTGCATCTGGGTAATGGATGGCTTGACTCCGGCAGCAAAGCCGGCGTATTGGCCGGCTTGTTTTTTTTGCCGCTGTCGCTGACTGCGACTTGGATTTGTTTTGCGCTGGCCGGTTTCTGCTGGCTGGGGCGTATGTTCTGGACCGGCGAAGCGGTGATTCGTCGCACCGGCTTGGATCTCTGGTTGGCTGGATTTGCTTTGCTGGCGGCGTTATCTGTCCAGCAGTCGGCGCATGCGGCCCAGTGCTGGTATAACTATTTTTATCTCATGGGGCTGTATGCGCTGACCTATTGTTTGGTGGTGCAGATCTTGCCGGGCCGGTCGGGCGCCGAGCAGGCGAGCGCGGCATTATTAGCTTCAACTTTGCTGGTCTGCGGCATCGGCCTGTTTCAATATGTTGTCGGCGTGGATGTGATCGCACAACGCTGGATTGACAGCGAACAGTTTCCCGAGCTGAAAACGCGAGTTTTTTCGACATTGGGCAATCCTAATGTGTTGGCGGCTTTTCTGGTCATGTCGACCGGTCTGTCGCTCGGTTGGAGCACGGATATTGCTGTACGGCAGAGAAGGCTTACGCTGCTGTTGATAGCGGCGCTGTCGATTGTCTGCATTATATTGACCTACTCGCGCGGCGCCTGGCTGGCGCTGGGGGTGATGGGGCCGCTATTGTTGCTGTCCGGTCGGCGTCCGGGCCGCCGCTCGCTTATGTTTGGCGCGGTGGCTGTCGGCATATTGGCGTTTTTAGCGCAAGAATCCTTGTTGCCACGGTTTCGTTCGATTCTCGGCATGTTCAACCCAGCCGATTCTTCGGTTGCCTTGCGCTGGGCATTGTGGGAGAGCACCTTGGCAATGATTGACGAGCATCCATGGTTGGGTCTGGGCTGGGGATCATATCGCTTTGTCTATCCCGAGTATGATTTTTTTGTCCAGAATCCGGAGGTGATCATTTATCACGGCCATAATACGCTGTTGAGCATTGCTGCCGAAGTGGGTTTGCCAGGCATGCTTTTGTTTGCGGTTGCCTGGGTTCTGGCAACCTTCAAGGCGCTGAGACTAGGCTGGCGGCAGGCGCCTGTCGGCGATAAAGGATTGTATTTTGGTTTGTTTCTGACGATGAGCTCGCTGGCGGCATTTTCGCTTACCGATCATGTGTTGTTCAATATCCAGGTTGCGGCAGTGTTCTGGGCTTTGTTGGCGCTGATCGGCAATGCGCCGAAAGGAAACCCGGATGTTCGGCAACGATTTTGGCTGAATAAAAAATTTGTTGGCATTGCAGGAATTATGCAAAACTTGACGAAATAAAACAAAATAACGTGTAAGTCAAAGTCAATTAAGTTTGCAGTAAAATATCGTATGATATGATATGTAGAACTCTTGGCGATTTGCGTTGAAACGTATACAAATAGGGCTGTCAAGCCCCATATTTTTTTGGACATATGTGAAATAGTACACAAAGTTTACGAGCGAAAACGCGGTAGGAGGATTCGGTTTGAAACTGAGCGAAGTGCAACGACTGCTTGGCGCGACTCTGATCTGGGGGGAACATTGCCTGGAACGGGAAGTAACGACTGCTTGCGGCGCCGACCTGATGAGCGACGTTCTGGCCTTTACCAAGGATGGCGCCTTGCTTCTGACCGGTCTGATCAACCCGCAGGTCGTGCGGACTGCCGATGTGGGAGGCCTTTCCGCCATCGTGTTTGTGCGCGGCAAGTCGCCATCGACGGAAGCGGCGATCATGGCCAAGGAACTGGACATTCCTCTGTTTTCTACGCCGCATACCCTGTTTCAGGCCTGCGGAATATTGTACGCGCAAGGTTTGGCGCCTTGTCCGCCGCTGGCAGGTAAGAGCCTTGAAGAATGAAACGCAGGGGTTGCTGCTGGAGTTTCCGCTGGAACATTATCGGTTTGAAACGGCGGGCGAAGCTTCCAGCAAAGTAAAACAGGTGGTGCGTCAGCTCGGCGTGGATGCGCAGACGGCCCGGCGTATCTCCGTGTGCGCCTATGAAGCGGAATTGAACGCGATCATCCATGCTTTCGGCGGCCGGATGGTGGTCCGGGTTTTGCCTGACCGCACCGAACTGGAAGTGACTGATGAAGGTCCGGGAATTCCTGATGTCGAGGCTGCGATGCGAGAAGGATTTTCCACGGCGCCGGACAATATCCGCGAACTGGGTTTTGGCGCCGGCATGGGTCTGCCCAATATGAAACGCTCCGCCGATGAATTTGAAATCAAATCTTCCCTGAACACGGGGACCTGGATTCGTATGCTGGTTCGTTATTGAAAGCAGGTGCTTTGATGGAAAAGTATTACCATTCAGTCAGGCTGTTGAATGAACGCTGTATCGGTTGCGTGAGTTGCGCCCGGCATTGTCCGACGGAAGCGATTCGCGTGCGCGGCGGCAAGGCCCGGATTACCGAATCTCGCTGCATCGATTGCGGCGAATGCATCCGTTACTGCCCCAACCATGCCAAGACCGCTGTCACCGATTCGCTGGAAGATTTGCAGAACTACCGCTATAATGTTGCGGTGGCTGCGCCGTCGCTTTATGCCCAATTTGATAAAAACATTCCGGTGAGTAAAATTCTGGCCGGACTGCGCACGCTGGGGTTTGACAAAGTGGCGGAAGTGGCTCGCGGCGCGGAAATCGCTACGGCGGCCCTGCGTGAATACCTCGCCAAACCGGGTATCAAAAGGCCGGTGATTTCTTCGGCTTGCCCGGCCTCGGTCCGGTTACTCTTGGTCAAGTATCCCGAATTGATTGAATATCTGTCGCCCGTCGATGCACCCGTGGAGATCGCGGCGCGGATTGCCCGCAGCGAAGCCAGCCAGGACTCCGGGTTACCGCTTGAGGCGATTGGCGTATGGTTTATCACGCCCTGTCCAGCCAAAATGACGGCGGTTCTGGAACCGATCGGCGTCGGTAAATCGGCGTTGACTGGCACGATTTCGATGATTTCCATTTATGGCGAGTTGCTAAAATCGATATCCGGGCTCGCAACCGTTGCCGAAACGCCGATGGCTTCCGCTGAAGGCGTGGGTTGGGCTGTTGCCGGCGGCGAAGCGAATGGACTGGATGACGCCAAGATTTTGGTTGCGCATGGGATCAGGAATGTATCGAATATTATGGAGCAACTGGCGCTGGGTAAACTGAATGACGTTGATTTTATCGAATGCCTGTCCTGCGCCGGCGGCTGTATTGGCGGTCCGCTTACGGCCGTGAACCGGTTTGTGGCGGAAAACTCGATTAAGCAGCGGTTGAAACGGATGCGGGCCGAGGAAACGCCAGAGTCGCGACTGCCGGTTGAAGCGGAACAGGTCGTGCTTGCTTTGCGCGAGGGCCGTTCGATCGAGCCGCGCCCGGTGCTGAAACTCGATGACGATATTGTGGTGGCGATGCAGAAAATCGAATTGATCGATGACACGCTGAAACGCCTGCCTGGTCTGGATTGCGGTTCCTGCGGATCGCCGACCTGCCGGGCTTTGGCCGAAGATATCGTCCAAGGAACCGCCAGCGAGACCGACTGCGTGTTCCGTCTACGCGAGATGGTGCGGGACCTGGCCCAGGAAATGGTGAACCTGTCGGAAAAACTTCCTCCGTCGCTGACCACCGAGATCGGGATGAAAGATCCGATAGAGCCCAGCCGGCTGAGAAAAAACCGAATGGAGCGAGGATGAGCGTATGTTGATGGCAGATGTAATCAAAGAACTTGAACTGACGGTACTTGCTGATACCGGGGATATGAATATGCCGGTGTCTGGCGGCTATGCGTCCGATTTGCTCAGTCATGTGATGGGACAGGCCCAGGCCGGTCAAATCTGGATTACCATGCAAGGGCATCAGAATATCGTCGCGGTTGCTTCGCTGGTCGGACTGGCCGCCGTTGTAGTAGCAGGCGGTATCGAGCCGGAAGAACAGACTGTCGTCAAGGCCAGGGAACAGGAAGTCATCCTGTGCAAAACGTCGCTGTCTGCCTATGAAGCGGCCGGTCGACTTTATCGGTTGAGTCTGTCGGAGTAGTGATGCAGTGGTTCCGCGCCGATTTGCATGTGCACAGTTTGTTGTCGCCGTGCGCAGCGGTGGAGATGACGCCGCGTAATATCATCCGCAACGCGGTCGCCGCCGGTGTGGATATTGTGGCGATTACCGACCATAATGCAGGCGATAATGTCGCGGCGGCGTTGCGAGCGGCAGCGGGGACAGGCGTTACGGTGTTTCCGGGAATGGAAGTGCAGACACGGGAAGAAGTGCATTTGTTGACCTTGTTTGAAAAGATGCGCGATTTTGTCCGCTGGTGCGATTTCATCAAGTTGCACCGCAGCCCGTTGAAAAATGATGAACGCAAGTTTGGCGCACAGTTCGTCGTGGATGAAACCGATGAGCTGGTGCGAGTGGAAGAAGCGATGCTGCTAGCCTCGACGGATCTGTCGGTGCAGCAGGCGAGTGAACAAGCCGCTCAAATGGGCGGCTTGGTGATTGCGGCCCATGTCGACCGACCGGCATATAGCCTGATTTCACAATTGGGCTTTATTCCTGCGGACGTGCGGCTCGACGCTGTGGAAGTTTCCCGGCGCCTGGATTGGACGACGGCGCGGCAAAAAATCGCCGCTATCGGCGAATTGCCGGTGATTGTCTCTTCCGATGCGCATACGATTGATGATTTTGTTTCAGGCCCAAAAACGATGTTCCACGTGGAATCGCCGACCCTGGCAGAGATACGGCAGGCGCTGGAGGCCGGTAACGGGCGACGAATCCATCGGTGAATAATACAGGGACATAGAACCAAGGAGGATGAAGAATGGAAACCAAAGAAACCCAAGGCTGTTGCTGTGGAGGCGACAAAGACCGGTTTGCCAAGGTCGACGAGATTCTTACCCGATTTAAGGGTGTCAAGGGTGCGTTGATTCCGGTTCTCCAGGAAGCGCAAGACGCCTACGGCTTCCTTCCCAAGGACGTGATCGGTCGTATCGCGGAAACCCTCAAAATCCCCGTCAGTCAGGTTTACGGCGTCGTCACGTTTTACTCCCAGTTTCACCTGAACCCGCGCGGGCGCAATATTATCCGGGTTTGCCAGGGGACTGCCTGTCACGTTCGCGGCGCCAAAGCTGTGCTCAAGGCGCTGGAAGATCAGCTGCGGATTGAGCCGGGACAAACTACGACCGATGAACGGTTTACGCTGGAAACAGTCGCCTGTTTGGGCGCCTGCGGTCTTGCGCCGGTACTGATGATCAATGATGATACCCACGGCAGACTGACGCCGGAAACGGTCTGTAAACTGCTCGATCGCTATCAATAAGTCCTGTCATGCATGAGATTTCGTTGCATATCCTGGACCTCGTGGAAAACTCAACCGGCGCCGGCGCAACTACAGTGTCCGTTTTGGTAGAAGAGGATTCGCGTTGTAATGAGCTGCGACTCCGTATTGCCGACAACGGCAAGGGGATGGATGCCGGACTGGTTGCGAAGGTCACGGACCCGTTTGTGACCTCAAGGACGACGCGTAAAGTGGGGCTTGGACTGCCCCTGATGGATATGACGACCCGAATGTGCGGCGGAAAACTGCACATAAATTCTACGCCGGGCAGTGGAACCACTGTGGAGGCCGTCTGGCAACTGAGCCACTTGGATCGCCCGCCGCTCGGCAACATGGCGGCGACTGTCAAGGCGATTCTGATCATGAACCCCGAGCTCTTGTTTCAATACGTTCACAAAGTCGATGATCGTTCGTTTTCACTGGATTCCGGCGAAATTCGCGCCGCGTTGGGAGACCTGCCCCTGACGCAACCGGATGTGCTGGACTGGATTGACCAGTATCTCAAAGAAAACCTGAGTATTTTATACGGAGGTAAAACAACATGAAAACGGTGGAAGACCTCAAAAGACTGCGGGAGCAGCTTCAAGCAGATAACCAGATTCGCCACGCAGCCGGCACCCAGGTTATTGTCGGCATGGGAACCTGTGGCATCGCCGCTGGCGCGCGGGAAGTGCTCGCCGCCATCCTCGACGAAATCGCCAGACTGAAAATTCAGGACGTCAATGTGACGCAGACCGGTTGTATTGGCATGTGCGAGCAGGAAGTCCTGGTGGACATCGTCAAGACGGATCAACCGCGCATCAGTTATGGCAAAGTGACGGCCGATTTTGTGCCGACGCTGATCAGCGAACATGTTGTCAACGGCCGAATCGTCGAAGAACGGGTCATCGGCAAGATTACGAAGTAGTCGAATACAGACTGCGGGAGGGAATGGAGAATAATGAAACATATCAGATCACATGTGCTCGTTTGCGGCGGCACGGGATGTGCTTCCTCCGGATCCAAAAAGGTGATGGACGTTTTAAAGGAAGAACTGGAACAGAAGGGACTGGCAGCCGAGGTCAAGATCGTCGAGACCGGCTGTCATGGCTTCTGTGAAATGGGCCCGATTATGATCATCTATCCGGAAGGCACCTTCTATTGCCGGGTGCAACCGGAAGATATCGCCGAAATCGTTGACGTCCATATCTATAAGGGCCGGATCGTCAATCGTCTGCTGTATCGCGAACCAATCTCGCATGAGCGGATTCCCAATTTTGAACACATGCAGTTTTACAAAAAGCAGATGCGACGGATTCTGCTTAACTGTGGGCACATCAACCCGGAAATCATCGAAGAGTACATCGCCGCCGGCGGCTATGCCGCGCTCGGCAAAGCGTTGACCGAGATGAGTCGCGAACAGGTTGTTGATGAAGTAAAAAAATCAGGACTGCGCGGTCGCGGCGGCGCAGGCTTCCCGACCGGCCTGAAATGGGAATTCGCCAAAAACGCGCCAGGCAATCAGAAGTATGTTGTCTGTAACGCCGACGAAGGCGACCCGGGCGCATTCATGGATCGTAGCGTGCTGGAAGGCGACCCGCATCGGGTGCTGGAAGGGATGGCGGTCTGCGGTTACGCGATGGGCGCAAGCGAAGGCTACATCTACTGTCGGGCCGAGTACCCGCTGGCAATCAAACGACTGAACATCGCGATCAAGCAGGCGATGGACATGGGTCTGTTGGGCGACAAGATTTTCGGTACGGATTTCAGCTTTCACATCAAGGTCAAGGAAGGCGCCGGAGCGTTTGTCTGCGGCGAAGAAACCGCGTTGCTCGCCTCGATCGAAGGCAAACGGGGCATGCCGCGTCCGCGTCCGCCATTCCCGGCCGTATCGGGTCTGTGGGGCAAACCGACCAATATCAACAACGTTGAAACCTTTGCCAACGTACCCAATATCATCGTTGACGGGTCGGCAGCTTATGCTGCGGTCGGTACCGAGAAGAGCAAAGGGACTAAAGTGTTCGCCCTGACCGGCAAAATCAACAATACCGGTTTGGCGGAAGTGCCGATGGGGATTTCGATGCGCGAGATCATTTATGAAATCGGCGGCGGCATTCCTGACGGCAAGAAGTTCAAGGCGGTTCAGATCGGCGGACCTTCGGGCGGCTGCCTGCCGGAAGACATGCTGGACCTGAAGATCGACTACGAGTCGCTGACTGCGGCTGGCGCGATGATGGGATCCGGCGGTCTGGTAGTTATGGACGAGACAACTTGTATGGTCGACGTGGCCCGTTTCTTCCTCAACTTCACCAAGAGCGAGTCCTGCGGCAAGTGTACGCCGTGCCGCGAAGGAACCATGCGGATGCTGGAAATCCTGACCCGGATCACCGAGGGCCAAGGCCGTGAAGGCGATATTGAATTGCTCGAAAGCATGGCCAAAACGATCAAGGCGGCGTCGCTGTGCGGTCTCGGACAAACAGCGCCGAACCCGGTGCTCAGCACCTTGCGTTATTTCCGGCATGAATATGAAGCGCATATCAAGGATAAAAAGTGCCCGGCAGGCGCCTGCACCAAACTGTCCGGCTATCTGATCACCGAGTTATGCAAAGGCTGCGGCCTCTGTAAGAAAGTTTGCCCGGTTGAGGCAATCAGCGGCGAAATCAAGGGACAACATCTGATCGACCAGGCAAAATGCATCAAGTGCGGCGCCTGTATGGCTAAGTGTCCATTCAAGGCGATTATTAAAGGATAGAGGCAGCGAAAGGAGAGCATGATACCGTGGATATGGTTAATGTAACAATCGACGGGCGCAAGCTGCAGGTGCCGAAAAGCGCCACAGTGTTGACCGCCGCCAAGGCGAGCGGAATCAACGTGCCTAGTCTCTGCTATCACCCCGAATTGCGCCCGGAAGGCGCCTGCCGCGTTTGCGTCGTCGAAGTGGAGGGCGCAAAATCACTCGTTGCATCCTGCGTATATCCGGTCAACGAGGGTATGGTGGTTCACACCAACACCCCGTCGGTACGGGAAGCCCGCAAGATGATCGTCGAGCTGCTGCTCGCCAACCACCCGCAGGATTGCCTGTCCTGTCAACGCAATACCAATTGTGAACTGCAAGACATGGCGGCAGACCTCGGCATTCGCAAAGTTCGCTTCGACGGCGTGAAAAAAAATCTGCCGCTCGATAACAACAATCCTGCTTTGGTGCGGGATCAAAACAAATGCATTTTGTGCGGCCGTTGCATCAAAGCGTGCAGCGATCGCCAGGGCGTTGACGTTTACAGCTTCGCTAAACGCGGCTTTGACACGACTGTCACGCCGGCTTTTGATGTGGGCCTTGAATTATCCCCCTGCACCTACTGCGGCCAATGCGCCAGCGTCTGCCCGACGGCGGCCATCGTAGAAAAAGATGACACGCAGGCAGTATGGGATGCGATCAGCGATCCGTCCAAACACGTTATCGTCCAGACCGCGCCGGCGACCCGCGTGGCGCTCGGCGAAGCGCTCGGCATGGACAGCGGCCATATTGTAACAGGCAAAATGGTTTCTTCGCTCAGGCGGCTTGGCTTTGACAAGGTCTTTGATACGGACTTCACTGCCGACCTGACGATTCTCGAAGAAGGGCACGAGTTGCTCAATCGGCTGCAAACCGGCGGACAGTTGCCGATGATCACTTCCTGCAGCCCTGGTTGGGTCAACTTCATCGAAATCACTTACCCGGATCTGTTGCCGCATCTTTCGACCGCCAAGTCGCCGCAACAAATGTTTGGCGCTCTGGCCAAGACCTATTATGCGGAAAAGACCGGTATCGATCCCAAGAACATCGTTTCAGTATCGATCATGCCCTGTACGGCGAAAAAAGCCGAAGCCGTTCGTCCCGAATTCAGCCACAATGGCTTGCAAGACGTCGATTTTGTGCTGACGACCCGTGAGTTGGCCCGAATGATCAAAGAAGCCGGCATCGACTTTGCTGCAATTCCGGCTGAAGACTACGATGCGCCGTTTGGTATTGGTACCGGCGCCGGTGTGATTTTCGGCTCTTCCGGCGGCGTCATGGAAGCGGCATTGCGAACCGTGGTCGAAGTGTTGACAGGCAAAGAACTGGAATCGATCGATTTCAAGGCGGTTCGCGGACTTACCGGCATCAAGGAAGCAGCCCTGCAGGTCGGCGACCTGACTGTCAAGGTTGCCGTGGTCAACACCCTGTCCAACGCCCGGATTGTAATGGATAAAATCCGCGCTGGCGAGGCAGACTATCACTTTATTGAAATCATGGCTTGTCCTGGCGGCTGCATCGGCGGCGGTGGACAACCGGTGCCCGTGTGCGAAGAAACTCGTTTGAACCGAATCGCGGCTATTTATGAATGCGACGCAAGTTCGCAGATCCGCAAGTCCCATGAGAATCCGGCGGTAAAAGAATTGTATGACACCTGGCTGGGCAAGCCGCTGGGCGAGAAATCCCATCACCTGCTGCATACCCACTACAAGGCGCAAGTCCGTTGCTAAATTCTAAGCACGGCAGCATCTCCCGGGCGACGGTTGACCGCCTGCCGTTATATTTTCGAACTCTCCGACTGATAAGGTCGGAGGGTTCGGAAATAGTTTCGTCCGAGGAATTGGGGCGCCGCATTGGAGTCACTCCTGAACAGATTCGCAAAGACCTGGCCAGCTTTGGCGCCTTTGGCAAAAAAGGTGTCGGCTATCATGTGTCTGAACTCATCAATAACATCAGCCAGATTCTCGGACTAGACCGCAAATGGAACATCGCGATTGTCGGTGTAGGCCATTTGGGCTGGGCGCTGGCCAATTATCGAAATTTTGCTACGCTGGGTTTTCATTTGGTTGCGTTGTTCGACCAAAATCCGGCGATTGTCGGCCAACAGATCAATGGTGTGGACGTTTTGTCGGCGACCGATTTGGAAACGACCGTCACTTCGCGCAACATCCAAATCGGCGTGATTGCGGTTCCTGCCGGCGAAGCGCAAGCTGTGGCGGATCGATTGGTCACTGCCGGCGTGCATGGTATTTGGAATTTCGC
The DNA here is from genome assembly GCA_041741355.1 of Negativicutes bacterium. Taxonomy (GTDB): domain Bacteria; phylum Bacillota; class Negativicutes; order UBA1444; family UBA1444; genus UBA1444. The sequence continues at coordinate 14,218 of JBGSKE010000631.1, forward strand.
CCCGGTTCGGATCAAAGTTCCCGACAATGTGCAAATGGTCAGCGAAGACCTGTCTGTCGGGCTTAGTACGCTGTCGTATCATCTGCGCCGACAAATTCCTTGAGAAAAAATTAACTTGTTTGTCTATTACCTGTTGAATTTTCTTGCGAATCAGTATACAATGTTGTTCGGAACAATAGCGATCATACTGTTGCGAAAATGACTTCCGGAAAAGTTCTTTAGAGAGAAGGAGAGAGCGCTCGGGTTAGCCATCGGGAATCCGACCGACAACCAACGGAACATTTACATTGTATGGACGACCTGGCGAAGATGCAGGGTTGAAAATACCAGCGCAAACAGTTGTCGCTTATAGTTTTCCGCGCGGGGGACTACTCCTTGCGGAGAATATCGAGTAAGCAGCACCGGAGTTTGTATTGTGCGTTAGCGCAACTACAACTAGGTGTCTTTTTTTATGCTCCTATGAAAATTGTTTGCGAAATTCAAGGGTTCCTTTGCGGCATTATGGGGCAATGACCCATGGCATAATCATCATTGGAAAAATGAGGAGGAGAGACTGCATGATCGAAATTAAAGACCGCGTCCGGAATGCTGCCCTTCAGGCCAAGATTACCACGGCGGATGCCGCGGCAGCCCTCATCAAACCGGGAATGAATGTTGGCGCCAGCGGATTTACGCCAGCCGGTTATCCCAAGGCTGTGCCGATGGCTTTGGCGGAAAGAATGAAAGCAAATCCGTTCAAGATCAATCTGTGGACCGGAGCTTCGGTTGGTAAAGAACTTGACGGTGCGTTGGCGGAAGTCGACGGCATTGCACAACGCTTGCCTTATCAAACCAATGATCCGTTGCGGAAAAAAATCAATAGCGGTAACGTCAACTATATGGACCTCCATCTCAGCCACGTGGCGCAGATGTCCCGTTATGGGTATCTGGGCGGCGGCGAAGTTGATATTGCGATTATCGAAGCTTGCGCGATTACCGAAGACGGCCATATCGTCCCGACCACTTCGCTCGGCAACTCCGCATCATTCGTGCAAAGCGCCAAACAAGTCATCGTTGAGATTAACGTGACCCAGCCGCTTGAACTCGAAGGCATGCATGACGTATACATCCCGCTTGATCCCCCCCATCGCCAGCCGGTGCCGATCACTAAAGTCGATGACCGGATCGGAACCACTTATATTCCTTGCGATCCCGGCAAAATCGTAGCAATCGTTGCTTGCGACATCAAAGACGACGTGCGGCCGCTGGCGGAAATCGACGACGATGCTAAGGCGATGAGCGGACACTTGATTGAGTTTCTGCAAAACGAAATCGCGCAGGGTCGTATGCCGAAAAACCTGTTGCCGCTGCAATCCGGCGTAGGATCTGTAGCTAATGCGGTTGTTACCGGCCTGGTCAACTCGCCGTTCTCGAACCTGACCGTGTTCACCGAAGTTATTCAGGATGGTATGTTCGACCTGATTGACGCCGGCAAACTTGAATTTGCTTCCGGTACTTCGCTCACCCCGTCGCCAGATGGCCTGAAACGGCTTTATGCCAATATCGCTGAATATCGCAAGAAAATCGTCCTGCGGCCGCAAGAAATCGCCAATAGCCCTGAGACGGCCCGTCGTCTCGGTATCATCGCGATGAACACTGCGATCGAATTTGATATCTATGGGCACGTCAACTCCACCCATATCATGGGCAGCAAAATGATGAACGGCATCGGCGGTTCCGGCGACTTTGCCCGTAACGGCAAACTGACGTTCTTCTTCACCAGCTCCATTGCCAAAAAAGGCGATATCTCCTCGATTGTACCGATGTGCTCGCATATCGACCACACCGAGCATGATGTCGACGTATTCGTTACCGAGCGCGGGGTCGCCGATGTACGCGGCTTGTCGCCGAAACAGCGCGCCCAGGTCATTATTGACAAATGCGCTCACCCGACCTACCAGCCGATGCTGCAGGACTACTTCGATCGCGCCTGCAAAGCGACCGGCAATGCCCACACCCCTCATATCATGGAAGAGGCCCTGTCATGGCATGCTCGGTTCCTGCAAACCGGCACCATGAAGAAATAGACCAAAAGGAAAAGGAGGAACACAAATGGCTAATGAACCACTAAAAGCTAAAAAGGAAGCATTCGACGC
>JBGSKE010000632.1:0-2507 GCA_041741355.1 Negativicutes bacterium
ACTGCGCATGCTGTCCACCAAACGGGAATCCCGTCCGGCCAAACGCCACGGTAACATTCCCCTGTAGGAATCTGCTACCAACATTTTAGTGAATGGGAGGTGAAATGATTGACGACCAATCCCCTGTTGATCCTGATCATCAATATGACTGTCGTGTTCTTTGTACTATTTGTACTCGAACTATTGACCAGGGGAATCTACTACATCGATCCGACGCGTAAAAAACCCCAGGAGAGGTGAATCAGATGACGACCAACCCTTTGTTAATCCTGATCATCAACATGACCGTAGTTTTCTTTGTATTGTTCGTGCTCGAACTATTGACCCGTGGTATTTATTATATTGACCCGACACGCAAGAAGGGAGTTGCGGCACCAGCTACTGCTGAACCGGTAGCTACCGTAGACGCAGCTCTATCACCGTCGACAGAAACCAGTGATGATATGGCAGTTATCGCCGTCATCACGGCAGCCATTGCCGCCATGGGCGGGTCTGTCGGCCATATCAGCGTAATCAGGCGCATCGATGGTCCCGCCTGGACTCAGATGGGACGAATCGACGCATTAAATACTCGCTCGCAAATGTACTAAGAGGAGGCATGTGAATAACTATGAAAAAGTTTAACATTACCGTCAACGGCCAAGCATATGAGGTAGAAGTCGAAGAAGTAGGCGGAGCCGTTTCTGCCGCACCCGCACCAAGAGCCGCCGCACCTGTTGCCGCGCCTGCCCCGAAAGCCGCTCCGGCGCCTGCCGCTGCGCCTGCTCCGAAAGCCGTTGCTGCTGCGGTACCTGCTGGCGCTGCCACCGTATCCGCTCCGATGCCTGGCAAAATCATGAGCGTTGCCGTGAAACCGGGCGATGCTGTAAAACGCGGTCAAGTGCTGCTGATTCTCGAAGCGATGAAAATGCAAAACGAAATCATGGCGCCTAGCGACGGCAAGGTTGCCGACGTGCGCGTAGCTGCCGGCCAGAGCGTAAATACCGGCGATGTGATGGTTGTTCTGGGCTAATAAGCCCGGACACCGGAACACAAGAGGAGGAAAGAATTAATGTTTGAAGCATTTAAGGTTGCGCTAAACTCTGTCTGGATGGACAGCGGATTCGTAGGATTCCAGATGGGGCAGGGCGTCATGATCATCGTCGGTCTGGTGCTGCTGTATCTGGCGTTTGTCAAAGGTTATGAGCCGCTGCTGCTCAGTCCGATCGCCTTCGGTTGCGTACTGGCCAACATTCCGGCCAACGAGGCGATGATCACCGATCCCGGCGTGATGAAACTGATTCTGGCCGGTATCCACAACGAAATCTTCCCGCCGCTGATTTTCCTTGGCGTCGGCGCTATGACCGACTTCGGTCCGCTGATCGCCAATCCTTCGACGCTGCGCCTCGGCGCTGCCGCCCAGTTCGGCGTATTCATCGCCTTGTACGGCGCGATGACGCTGGGTTTCACAGTGAAAGAAGCGGCTGCGATCGGCATCATCGGCGGCGCCGACGGCCCGACCGCTATTTACCTGGCCACCAAACTGGCGCCGCAATTACTCGGCGCGATCGCTGTTGCGGCCTACTCTTACATGTCGCTGGTTCCGCTGATTCAGCCACCGATCATGAAATTGTTCACCACGGAAAAAGAACGGGCAATCGTCATGGAGCAACTACGTCCGGTCAGCAAGTTTGAAAAACTTGTCTTCCCGATCGTCGCGACCCTGTTCATTTGTTTCTTGTTGCCGCCAATCACCCCATTGATGGGAATGCTGATGCTGGGCAACTTGTTCCGTGAGTCGGGCGTGACCGACCGTCTGTCCGATACCTCACAGAATGCCCTGATCAACATCGTCACCATCTTTCTGGCGACCGGTACCGGCCTGACCATGTCAGCCGACGCATTTCTCAACATGAAGACCGTCCTGATCATCTGCCTGGGTCTGGTGGCTTTTGCCGGCGGTACTGCGGCAGGTTGCCTGGTCGGTAAGTTTATGTGCTATACTTCCGGCGGCAAAGTCAATCCGCTAATCGGCTCCGCCGGTGTATCGGCCGTGCCGATGGCAGCCCGCGTCAGCCAGGTTGTCGGCCAAAAAGCCAATCCATCCAACTTCCTGCTGATGCACGCAATGGGACCGAACGTGTCCGGCGTTATCGGCACGGCTGTTGCGGCTGGAACCATGTTGGCCATGCTCAAGTAATTAATAATTTATGTATAAGTTTCAGAGTAGACGAGACAACCTAACCTGACTCTCGTTTCGTCTACTGTTGGATTTTTTCGAAGGTGTCAATTCTCAAGGTATTCGAGAGAAATAGACGGGGCAGTGTGTTTGTTTTGCTGTAACATTGAGTGCCCTAATTATTGGGTTTTCTGCGATTATAACAGCAAAGCAATTGCCTGATATTTGCAAAGTAAAGGGGGGATTATTTCTTTAAGAAAAGCAGGATCAAGCTCATCTATTTGTAAATCTCTACAGGAAAAAGGGAGGTATTTTAGTGGATAATGCTCAAATCACCCTCGTAATTTTG
>JBGSKE010000633.1:0-4522 GCA_041741355.1 Negativicutes bacterium
CCATCGGGCGACATTCCCCCGGCCCGGCTGATTAGCCCGCAGGCCGGCGAAATCGACTGGTTGGTCGACAGTGCGGCAGCATCGTTGCTGACAACGATGCTGGCAGGGATTTGAATAAAAATCTTTGTTGTGGCGGAATAAAAGGATTCACCGCAATTGCGTCAAAATATTATAAGGATAAGATACTTGTCAGGTGAAGAACAACTGGACTGTATCGGAGGGTTGTAAAAATGAAAAAAATATTCAGAGTTCAAAAAATGGCATTACTGGTTCTGTTTTGCAGCATTCTATTGTTTAGTCAACCGGCTTTCGCAGCGATCAAGATATTTGAAGAGGCCGGCGTCGATTCGCTGGCGGCGCAGGATATCCGCTCGGCGGCTGCGGCGTTTGAACAACTGTTGAAGGAAGAGATGGGAACAGAACTCCGGCAGGATGTCAGCCTGTATATCTGTCCGGACCGCGACAGTTACCTGCGAGTACGGCAACGTGAATTCCGCGAAAAGAAAGATGTGGCTGAAAAGGCCGACAAGACGTTCGGCGGCATTTGGTACAACAAGTCCGGCTTTGGCGTGATCATCATGGACCTGTCGAACCCGGCGCTGAAAACGGGGCAGGACCGCGTGTCTTCGGTGGGTCGGCAACTGTTTTACCAGGCGATTTACCAGTGGGCCGGCGACGACTTCACCAAGAAAGCGTTGCAATGGCTGGCTGAAGGAACTGCCGATCTGGTCGGCTCGCGTGTCGGTGAAATGACCGGTTATGAGAGCGTGGAAAAATGGAAACTGGACCGCTTTAATACGCTGCGCAACATCAAGCGGGCGGTATCGCCGCAGGAAATTGTGCAGCGCAACCCGGAAGCCTGGCTGAAGTTTATCAATGAAGGCCGCCATCCCGGCGAAGTGGCCGACCTGATGGTGTTTTTCCTGATGAAGCAAAAAGGTTTGCCGGCGATCGCTTCCTACTTCCAGAAAGTGCCGGTGGAGTCGAGCGACCGGGCGTTTGAAAAGGCATTTGGCTTGGAAATCGGCCAGTTCCTCAGTGACTACCAGGCCTGGTATATCTTGGCGATGGGCGAACCGGCCAAGATTCAGTTCAGCTTGCGCGGCAACGTGTCGGAAGAGCACCGCGCCTACTTTGAAAAAGGCGGCGAAATGGTGCGGCAATTGGTGTTTGACGCCTGGAACGCCCAGCTCAAGGATGCGCTACGGGTCGTGTTGACCGAGAACCGTGACGAGTATGTGTCGACGATGGCCCGCGAATTCGGTCTGTCGCGCGAACAGGCGGTAGACCAGGCCAAGAATGAGTTCTGGACCGATCGCGGCAGCGTGGTCGTGATGAATACGGCATCGATGCCGGAACCGGAAGACAAGATTTATCAGATTGCCTTTGTGGTCGGCAGTCGTCTGATCGCCGAAACCGGCGGCGCGAAAAACATGGATAACATGAAGTGGCTGTCCTATGGCGCGGCCAGTGTGTTGGCGGCCCGTTCGGCGGAACGTTCCGGCTTTGCCCGCTATGGCGATTTTCAGGGGTCCTGGGAATATGGCCTGTCGCAGAGCCGCTCCTGGCCATCTCCTGCACAGTTGATGACGCTGGCCAACTGGTCGGCTGCCGCCGAAAAACATGGCCCGGCTGCTGTACGCGGCGTGGCGGCGCTGTCAACCCACTATCTGGCCGATAAATACGGCGGCTATCCCCGCTTGGGCGACTGGATGAAAGAAACCAACAAGACCGGCAACCCGGCGGCTGCGTTCAGCAAGGTGTACGGCATGAGCGTTTCGCAACTGTGGGACCGGGCCCGCGATTTTGTCGAGCCTTATCAGGGTGGCTGGACGCCGCCGGCCAACAGCGGTTCCGACGCGACGCAATAGAACACAGGAATGCGAGGTTAACTATGCACACACGTTTGTATTATTACAGCGGGACAGGGAATTCGCTGTGGGTGGCGCGGCAGCTGGCGGCGCGGCTGGACGGCGAAGTAGAACTGGTTCCGTTGCGGGCCGACTGCCCGCTGCCGGATAGTCCGGCGGACAGGACCGGCCTGGTTTTTCCCGTGCACATGTGGGGACTGCCGCGGCGGCTGGTCGAGTTTGTCAGTGGTTATAACGGTCGTTCAGACGGCTACCATTTTGCAGTGGCGGTAAACGCCGGCCAGGTGGCGGCCAGCCTGTTGCAGCTGCAAAAACTGCTGCAACAGAAAGGATTGCCGCTACAGGCAGGATTCGGCCTGCTTACGCCGTCCAACTACATTCTCTGGAATGGCGCAGAGCCGGTAGCCAAACAGCAGGAACGGTTCGCGCAGGCCGAGCGGAAGCTCGACCGGATCGCGGCCATCATCCGCGAGCGGACTGCCCTACCGGTCGAAAAAGGTTCCTGGTGGCAGAATCCTTTCCTGTCCTTTGCCTATCGGTTCGCCTTTCCCAAAGTGGCCGCAATGGACAAGGAGTTTTGGACCGAAGCAAGCTGCAATGGCTGCGGCTTGTGCGTCCGGGTCTGTCCGGCCGGCAATATCGATCTGGAAGCGGGTCGCCCGGTATGGCAACATCGCTGCGAACAGTGCCTTGCCTGCCTCCAGTGGTGCCCGCAGCAAGCGGTGCAATACGGTCAAAAAACGGCAGGCAAACAGCGTTATCATCACCCGGCGATTTCTGTCGCCGACATGACGGCGAACCGGTCGCAATCCGGCAATTAACTGAGGGAAAAACGGAGGGAATCATTTTGCGTTCTATTCACCAGGCAAATAAACTCGACAAAACCTGGCTGCTGTGTCTTGTCCTGCTGTTCGTGCTGGTCATCGGCGGCTGCGGACAGGCTCCGACAGCGCCAGCCAAACAGCCGGAAACGAAAAAATTGCGGGTCGGTCTGGTTTTTGATGTGGGGGGGCGCGGCGACAAGTCGTTCAATGATGGCGCTTACGCTGGGCTGGAAGCAGCGCAGAAAGAACTGGGCGACCGCTTGGAAATCAAGGTGCTGGAGCCGGCTGGCAGTGGGGACAACCGTGAACAATTGCTGCGGCTGTTGGCGCAGGAGAAAAGCGACCTGATTTTTGGCGTAGGCTTCATGTTTACGGATGCAATCCGCAAGGTGGCCAAGGATTTCCCCCAGACCCAATTTGTCTTGGTGGATGGTTATATTCCCGGCCTGAATCAGGATAGCAATATCGTCTGCCTGCTGTACCGGGAACAGGAGGGGGCGTTCCTGGTCGGCGCGATGGCGGCGATGAAAAGCAGCAGCGGCAAAATCGGCTTTCTCGGCGGCATGCAGATTCCGCTGATCGAAAAATTTGAGGCCGGCTACACGGCCGGCGCTCGCTATGCGAAACCGGACATCGTGGTGATGGCGGACTATGTCGGTACGACCAGCCTGGCATTCAAAGACCCGGTCAAAGGCAAGGAATTGGCGCTACGGCAATTAGGCGCGGGAGTCGACGTTCTGTTCGCAGCCGCAGGCTCATCCGGCCTAGGTGCGTTGGATGCGATGGTGGCGCAAAAGAAATTGTTCATCGGCGTCGATTCCGATCAGTCGCTCAATGCTACGCCGGAGCAGCGGCCATTCATCCTGACCAGTATGCTGAAACGGGTCGACGTGGCGGTCCAGGAAACGATTCGCCAGGTCGGCGCGGCTGCCTTCAAAGGCGGCTATCGCGAGTTCGGTCTGCGTGAGAATGGCGTCGGCTATGCAGACAACGAGTATAACCGCGCGGTTGTGGCGCCTTACAAATCGAAACTGGAAGAAATTCACAATCGAATTCTGGCCGGCGATATCAAGATTCCGATCAGCCGCAAGGAACTGAAATAAGTGCAGATAGCGCCGGTTGTAGAGTTTCGCGGCGTCGGCAAGCGATTTGCCGGCATCGCGGCGAACGAAGATATTTCTTTTCCGGTAAACAAAGGCGCCGTTCATGCCGTGGTTGGCGAGAACGGCGCCGGCAAAACGACGCTGATGAATCTGCTGGCCGGCTTGCACAGGGCGGATGCGGGCAGCATACTAGTCCGGGGCGAGCCGGTGGATTTTCATGGGCCGCAGGCTGCGCACCATGCCGGGATCGGTATGGTGCATCAGCATTTTATGCTGGTCGAACGATTCACGATATTGCAAAATATTTTGCTCAGCTGCGAAAATGGCTATGGCATGTTGCCGCAACTGCAGGCAAGGCAAAAACTGGCGGCGATTTGCCAGCGGCTGAGGCTGGCGCTCGACCTGGATGCTCCGGTGGAAACGCTGCCGGTTGGCCTGCGGCAACGAGTGGAAATCATCAAACTGCTTTACCGGGGCGGCGATATCCTGATTTTTGACGAACCGACCGCAGTGCTAACGCCCGGCGAGACGGAGGACCTGCTGGAACTGCTGCGTAGTATGAGTCGGCAAGGGAAAACGATCTTGTATGTCAGTCATAAACTGAGCGAAGTGCTGGCGATCGCCGATACGGTCAGCGTGCTGCGGCAGGGAAGACTGGTCGGCACGGTTGCTGCTGCCGAAACGACACAGGCCCAATTGGTTGAAATGATGATCGGTCGTTCGC
>JBGSKE010000634.1:0-9798 GCA_041741355.1 Negativicutes bacterium
GACTGGAGTGCTTTTCAGCAGTCGTCGGGTACAGAGTGCCTAGTGCAATGACGGAACCTGCTCGGGCCTGGTTGTGTTGAGGCAAGGGAGGATTTTTGACGCCGTTGCCGAAAATCATTATATAGGTAAACGTTGATCGACAACTTTGCCATTGGCTTATCAATAAGGAGGCGGGGACGATGAAGTGGAACCCGATGCTGAAAGCGGTCGTGCTGGGAATCCTGCTGGTGGGCCTGTCCCTGTCGGTTGTCAGCGCAGCAGGTCAGGAAGAAAAACGTCAACATATCCGGGATATTTCCAATAAGACCTTGTTAAAACTTTACAGTCTGCAGCCGGCTGCCAGAGATTATGTCGAAAATGCCGCCGGCTACGCCGTGTTCGGCAACTGGGGCGTGAAGTTGCTGTTTATTGGCGGCGGGACCGGCAAAGGGATGGCTGTGAACAACAGCAACAATCACGAAGTGTTTATGGATATGATCACAGGTACGGCCGGGTTTGGTTTGGGCGCCAAGACGTATAATGTGGTGTTTATCTTTGAGAATGAAAAAGCATGGCATGACTTTACAACCAATGGCTGGCAGTTTGGCGGCCAGGTTACGGCCGCCGCCACCGATAGTGTCTCGGGAGGGGCGTATCAGGGGGCTTTTTCGGTTTCGCCGGGCGTGTGGATGTATGAACTGACCGATAAGGGACTGGCGCTGGAGATAACCCTAAAAGGGACGAAGTACTCGAAGAACGACTTGAACTGAATGCGAAGGATTGAGAAAGGATCTTCTGCGGGATTGCCGTAGAGGATCCTTTCGTTTTCGGGTTTTAGCAAGTTCAACTTCCCAGGAAATTTTAAAGCAGGAAATCAAGCTTTGTGCAGAGAATAAAATAATGTTGAAATTGAAATGGCGGAAAACCGGTGGGAGGAAGAATGGAACCGAAGCCTTTGGTATTAGTGGTCGATGATTCCGCGTTTGATAGGCGTTGGCTGCAAGACCGGCTGATTCAGTGCGGCTATGCGGTGGAAGCCGTCGCCGATGGAAAATCCGCATTGGAACGGATGTGCCGGGAAGATTGCGCCAGGCCTTCGGTTGTGTTGATGGATGCGGTGATGCCGATTATGGATGGCTTCACGGCCTGTCAGGCAATCCGAAACCTGCCGCTGGAACCGGCAGTACCGGTGCTGATGGTGACAGGCTGCGAAGATGCGGCTTCGATTGATCGCGCCTTTGATTCCGGTGCCGAAGACTATATCGTCAAACCGGTGAATATTGCTCTGTTGAATCGTCGTGTCGACCGTATCCTCAAGGCTCAGGAGATCGATGCGCTAGTGTGGGATATGGCGTATCGCGACTCGCTAACCGGGTTGCCAAACCGCCGCATGTTTCAGGAAGAGCTGGAACGGCGCTTGCTGCGCGCGGTACAGGCAGAAACAACATTGGCAGTGGCATTCCTTGATTTGGATAAGTTCAAACAGGTGAATGATTATTTGGGGCATGCTGCCGGCGATACTGTGCTGAAGGAGATAGCTCGTCGATTTGAGGTGGTGATTGACACCGATGCATTCATGTCGCGACTGGGCGGCGACGAGTTCATGATGGTTTTCTCCGGTATTGGAGCAGAAGATTGTGTGGCACCGTTGCTGCGCAAACTGGTGCAAAGTTGCGAAGCGCCAGTTTGTTGCGGCGGGTCCTGCGTCGAGGTCGGAGTGAGTATCGGGGTCAGCTTTTTTCCTGCCGATGGCAGAGAAACAATGGATTTGATGCGTAAGGCGGATATGGCGATGTACCGGGCCAAAGCGCAGCAAGGCAGCGGTTACTGTTGCTACGCTGCTAGGGAGGTTGCCTGCAGTTGATGGAAGAAAAGTTGCGTCTGGCGGTAGCCGCGGGAATTATCACGACTGCCCAAGCGGAACAGTTGCGGCTGCTCTGGCAGGACGGTCAGGCGGAACAACTCGGCGCCACTGAGACCAAAGCGGCCGGCTTCAGCAATTTCCTCTATTACTTAGGCACGCTCATCGTGATTGCGGCGATGGGCTGGCTGATGAACACGGCCTGGGAAACTTTTCGCGGCATCGGCCTGTTTTTGATTGCAGCCGGCTATGCAGCGTCGTTTGCGGTCGTGGCAAGGTATTGGCGCGATAAGTCACCGGTTCTCAGCGGGCTGTTCGTGGTGATGGCGGTTTGCATGACGCCGCTGGCGGTGTTCGGGCTGCAGTCGGAACTGGGAGTCTGGCCGTTTAACGAACCGGGTCGGTATCGCGGGTTTTATCATTATATCAAGGGCGGCTGGTTTCCGATAGAAATTGCCACGTTGACTGCGGGCGTCATTTCCCTGCGGTTTAGCAAGATCCCGTTTGCCATGGCGCCGATTGCCTTTACGCTTTGGTTTATGTCGATGGACATTGCCCCGGTGCTTGCCGCTACGCTTCAGACCGCAGATCTGCGCCAAAAAGTTTCGATCGGCTTCGGCCTGTGCATGATTGCTGCGTCGCTTTGGCTGGATCGCCGGGTCAGAATTGATTATGCAAAATGGCTCTATATTTTTGGCGCGATCACGTTTTGGGCCGGCTTGACCATGTTGCGATCGGATTCCGAATTGACCAAGTTTATTTATTGCCTGATTAATGTCGGGTTTATGTTTGTCGGCGTGCTGCTGGAACGCCGGGTGTTTGTCGTGCTCGGCGGCATCGGTTTTTTTGGCTACCTGGGCCATTTATCATGGAGCGTGTTTGCCAAATCCTTCGCGTTTCCGTTCGTGTTGACAGCGCTGGGCTTGTTGGTGGTTTACGTTGGCTGGCTCTATCATCGCAAATATGAATCGATCCAGCGACTGGTTCATCAGTGGACGCCGCCGGCCATTCGCGGACTGCTGCCGCCGCAGCGGCGGACCGACTGAAGAACGGCTGCTGTAAAAGAAGATTAAGACAAAGAACCGGACAACCGTTATAAACATCGGCAGTCCGGTTCTTGATTATTTCCCGGGAAATAATCATTTTCAATTCCGATCCATCGAGAAGGCAAGATGAAAACCGGAAGGAAATTGAAAAACTTGTAGAGAACAATATCTATTAATAGATTTATCGGAGGACCGGAATTTTGGTGCAAGAAATCAGGTCGACGAGGACATTTTGGGCAATTTCCCTACTTCTTCTCGGCATGGGTGCCGTATTGTGCACCCTGTCTTTTGTTTTGGCCGAAACCCAATCGCAACGGGAAATGGAAATCCGTGCCAAAGAAGTGAATTCACAGAATTTGGACCAGGCATTGTTTTTAGCGCAGAATTTGAATCGTGCTTTCGCCCAGGCCGATACGATATTGCGGTTTCTACAGTTGGAGTTGGAAAGCGGCGAGGAAATGGGACAGGCAAAGGCCGGACTGCTGCGGGATTTTAGCCGGGATGAGTTGATCAATCAGATTGCGGTGGCGGATGCACGGGGCAACGTCATTTTTGCGGCGATTTCGCAGAACGCGCCGGTTAATATTGCAGACCGGGAACATTTTTTATTCCACCGGCAGGTCGATTCGGGACGGACCTATATAGCACGTCCCGTCATCACGCAGGTGACCGGATCCCGTTCGATTTTCCTGACTCGTCGCGTGAACAACGCACAACGGGATTTTGCCGGCATCGCGTTAGTGGCGATAGCGCCGGATTATTTTGCCAAGATGATTTCGCAACTACAGCCGCAACCGCATAATTCATTTGTCCTGCTTAAACCGGATGGGGTTTTTCTGGCCCGTTTTCCGGCAACCGAATCGCCGACTGTGATGGCAATGTTTCAACAGCATCCGGTAGTGACAATGTTGCAGCAGGGCTTGCAATCCGGAGTGTTTGAATCTCCGGGCAGGGGAGACGGAATCGCACGCATCGGTGCGTTTTGGAAATTAATCGACTATCCGGCGGTTGTTTTGGTGGGATACGCCCAAAATGAAATATTTCGGGCAGTTTATGCGCGGCAACAGAGTTATCGCTTATGGGCAGTCATATTTTCGATCGTCGTTAGCTGTCTTTTTTTGGCGCTTTGGTGGCAGCTGCGCAAACAGTATAAAATTGAAAAATATCTGCGGGATAGCGAAACGCGTCTCAATCAGGCACAGGCGATAGCTCGGGTTGGCGACTGGGAGATTGATCTGGCAAGCAAACAGGTGTGGGGCTCGGTGGAAGCGTTTCAAATTTACGGAATCGAACGGTTGACGCCGTATTTTACCTTGCCGGAAATTCAGCAGGTAGTGAACAAACAAGACCGAAGCCGCATGGATTCGGCGTTGCAGGAACTGCTGACGCAGAAGGGAACCTATGATGTGGAGTATCGGATCAATCGGGTGGATACTGGACAAGAACGCTGGGTTCATTCGCTAGCCCGCCTTGAACAGGATGCCCATGGCAAACCGGTAAAAATAATCGGCGTGTTGCAGGACATTACCGAACGCAAGCAAGGCGAGGCTGGCCTGCACCGTAGCGCCGACGTGCAGAACGTTTTGCGCGAAATTACCGAGGCGGCGATTTTGTCGACATCGGTGGATGAACTATATCGGATGGTGCATCGGTTGGTTGGCCGTGTGTTGCCGGCAACTCTGTTCCATATTAATTTGCTGGATGAAGCGAGCAACGAAATTGTGGTTCCTTATCACGCGGATGAAGTCAATTTCATTCCGAAACGGCGGCCCGTCGGCAAGGGCATGACCGAGTATGTGATGCGGCAAGGGCATTCAGTTCATGTAACGCCGGCGAAAATGGAACAGTTGCGCGAAACTGGCGAGTATGCATTGGGGAAGGAAGAGATCCGCCACTACCTGGGCGCGCCGTTGCTTGATGCGCAGGGAAAACCGTTTGGCGCGATGGCCTTGATTCTGGAGGGAGAGGACCAACCGATCCAACCGGAGGATGTCGAGTTGCTGTCGATCATCGCGGCTCAGGTTTCCATGGCGATTGAGCGAAAACGGACGCTTGACAGGTTGCGCGAAAGTGAAGAAAAATTTCGCTACATGACCGAGAATTCCAGCGATGTCATTTGGCACTTAGACCAGGACTACCGGTTTGATTACATCAGTCCGGCTGATGAACGGATGCGCGGATATCGGCAGGACGAAGTGATCGGTAGAACCGTATGGAGTTTGTTGAAACCGGAAGGCATCGATCATGTCAAACAGAAGACCGCAGAGAGGATGGCGGATGAACAAAAGGGCATCTTGACTGGGACGATACGTTATGAATTGGAACTGATCTGTAAAGATGGCGGTTGGGTTTGGGCGGAAATCAACGTGGCGTCCCATCACAATTCACAAGGGGAACTTGTCGGTTTGCATGGGGTTTCACGTGACATTACCGAACGTAAACGTCTTGAACAGGAACTTCAGCGGCAAGCCACTACTGATGGGTTGACGGGAATTTTCAACCGAGAACATTTCTGGACGCGGGCCAATGAAGAATTGCAGCGGATTCTGCGTTATGGCGGAGTATGCTCCCTGCTGATGGTTGATATCGATCATTTCAAACAAGTGAACGATACTTACGGACATGCAGTGGGCGACGCGGTGCTGCAGTGGATTACCCGACTGTGCCGCGACGCCATCCGTGACACGGATCTGTTCGGTCGTGTCGGCGGCGAGGAGTTTGCGATCCTACTGCTGGAAACTGACGCTGCCGAAGCGGTGGTGGTTGCCGAACGGCTACGCCAGAGTATTTACGATAACCATTTCGTCAACGATGATGGGGCGCAAATCCCGCTGCGCGTGAGTGTCGGCGTGGCGCAACGCCAGACGGCGACGGAATCGCTGTCCGAACTGATGGTTCGCGCCGATAAGGCGCTTTACCGTGCCAAGAGCGAAGGACGAAACAAGGTGGTTGAAGCAGAATGACGCGATTTGTTGATTTGAAAACCCGGTTTTCCGGCGTGCATGACCTGATTAAATTCCGCGTGACTGAGATTTTGCTGATTTCTACGGCCTATGACGGATTTGTCCTGGAAGAGGACGGTCAGTTGACCGAACAAATCTACAATCAGTTCGCGGACCTGAGTATTCCCTATATCCCGCGAATACATCGGGTTTCCCGTCAGGACGAGGCGCTGGATGTCCTGGCGACCCGAACCGTTCACCTGATCATCACCATGTCACGCATCAGCGACATGGAATCATTCATGCTGGAAAAAGCGATCAACGAAGCCTACCCGACGATTCCAATCGTGATGTTGTCCTATGACCGGCTGACGCCGGAAATGATTATCCAGATCAGGCAAAACTCCTGCATCAACCGGGTGTTCCATTGGTCTGGCGATAGCAAGATTTTGCTGGCGATCATCAAATATGTCGAAGATCAGCATAATGTTGAAGCCGACAGTCGGCAAGGCGTGCAGGCGATCCTATTGGTCGAGGACTCGCCGATTTACTATTCGCGGATTCTGCCGATCATTTATACGGAAATTTTGACCCAGACCCGTTATCTGGTACAGCATGCGATGAACATGAGCCACGGTTTGCTACGGGTCCGTCTGCGACCGAAAATTTTGCTGGCGGAAACCTACGAAGAAGCAATGGAAACCATTCATCGTTATCGCTATAATCTGCTCGGGGTTATTTCGGACGTGCGGTTTCCGCAAGCAGGCCAACTCAAAGCGGATGCGGGGTTTGACCTGGCGCAGCGGGTGCGTGACATGATTACCGACTTTCCGTTTTTGCTACAATCGGAGGAAACCGACAACGCGGCAAAAGCCCAGGCATTGAAGGTGCATTTTCTGAACAAGAATTCACCGAACCTGCTGCATGAACTGCGGACGTTCATCCTAGAAAACTATGGATTTGGCTCGTTTGTTTTCAAATATCCTGACGGTCGCGTAATCGCTGAGGCGACCGATATCACCAACCTCGAACGGATTGTGCGCGATCTGCCGGCGGAAAGTCTGCATTACCATGCTGTGAACAATCACTTTTCGCGCTGGTTTAGGGCCCGCACCGAGTTTGAGGTAGCCGACAAGTTGCGCTTTATCGACGCCGAAGATATTTTTAATGTCGATGATATCCGCACGTATATCCTGGAGGTGCTCAATGCATACTTCCAACGTTATCAGTCCGGCGTGATTCTCGATTTTGAAGGCTTGGCCAAAAAAGACATGGAGAACGCCTTCATCAAGCTCGGAACCGGCTCGATGGGCGGCAAGGCCCGCGGCATCGCTTTCATGAACACGATGATTGCCAGGGCGTTTCTGAGTGACAAGTATGAGGAGATCAAAATAAAAGTGCCGCGGTCGTTCGTGGTTTGCAGTGATGTGTTTGAAAAATTCATTGCCGACAATGGAATGTATGAGTTCATCGGCGACGCGCCCACTGAACCGGAAATCGCCCGTCGGTTTTTGGCCGGCGAATTGCCTAGCGTGATTCAGGAGAATCTGCGGGTTTTGACCCAATGTATCAAGTCGCCGCTTGCCGTCCGCTCTTCCAGTATTCTGGAAGACTCGCGCGTGTTGCCGTTCGCTGGGATTTACAAAACTTATATCGTGCCCAACAGCCACGCCGATCCGCAAATTCGTTTCCAACAACTGGCGGATGCGGTGAAACTGGTCTATGCGTCGGTGTTCTATGAGTCGCCGGTGAAATATGCCAAAAATGCCGACATCCGCATTGAAGAAGAAAAAATGGCGGTTTTGATCCAGGAGTTGGTGGGCGACCGCTTCGGCGATCTGTATTACCCGGTTATTTCCGGCGTAGCACAGTCTTACAATTATTATCCGTATTATCCGATGTTGCCGGAAGAAGGCACCGTCAGCCTGGCGTTGGGATTTGGCAAAGTGATCGTCGATGGCGAACAGGTTTATCGGTTTTCACCGGCGCATCCCAAAATGAACCCGATGATTTCCAGCGCCACCGAGTATTTGAAAAAGTCGCAACGGACCTTTTATGCCCTGGACTTGGTCGCTTCCGCCGCAGCCCAGATGCAGATCGACGATAACTGTAATTATGAACAACTGCCGATTTCTCGCGCCCAGCAGGACGGGGTTCTGGAATACGTCGGCAGCACTTATTCGGCGGATAACGACTGTATTGACGATAATGTGCATTTGCCTGGGCCGAAAATTGCGACTTTTGCGCCGATCCTGAAATACAATCGTCTGCCTTTGACCGATATCGTCAAAGATCTTCTGCGACTGGGGCAACAATCGTTTGGTGCGCATGTGGAAATCGAGTTTGCGTTGAACATTCCCAAAGACCCGAGCAAACCCAAAGAGTTTTATTTCCTGCAGATTCGACCGATGGTAGCCGGCAGGGAAGCGATTCAGATCGAAATGGAAATCGGCAAAGAAATCTGGGGCGCCAGCGATCGGACCATTGGCAATGGCGTATACCAGAACATCCACGATATCATTTATGTTAACCCGGAAACCTTCGACTTGAGTCAGAGCATGCAAATCGCCGCCGAGATCGCCGAACTCAACCGCATTTTGTTTAAGGAGGGGCGGCGTTGTATTCTGATCGGCTTTGGCCGGATGGGCACGACTGACCGCTGGTTGGGGATTCCGCTGAGTTGGGCGCAGATGTCCCAGGCGCATGTGATCGTGGAAGTTGATCGCAAGGACCTGCATCCGGAACCGTCGATGGGCAGTCACTTCTTTCACAACATGACGGCGACTAATATGGGCTATTTTCATATTCAATACGCCAAGGAAACAGGGTCCTGGCTCGATTGGGACTGGCTATTGGCGCAACCGGTATTGCAGCGGACACAATTTGCGACGTTGGTTCGCCGTGACGAAGCGTACCAGGTGAAAATTGACGGTCGGAGCTTCAAAGGCGCTATTTACAAGTAAAAGTTTACAACTTATAAAATATTCGGACAAATTATGTATACAAAATACGTCAACTCTGATAAAATGTTACATAGGGGGAAGTGAGGCGGCTCGTAGATGGTTGCTTCACTCAAATTCGGCAAGCAAAATTTGAGGAGGGAACATAATGTCTAAAGCGAAACAGTATTGCGACGACCTTTTTAAACGTGTTGTAGATCGCAACCCAAACGAACCGGAGTTTCACCAAACTGTCAAAGAAGTGATCGATTCGTTGGTGGGTGTGATCGAAAAACATCCGGAATACATCGAACTGGGAATTTTGGAACGGCTCGTGGAACCGGAACGGCAAATAATTTTTCGGGTGCCTTGGATGGACGATTCCGGCAAAGCAAGAATGAACCGCGGCTTCCGTGTGCAGTTCAACAGCGCGATCGGGCCATATAAAGGCGGTTTGCGGTTCCATCCTTCGGTTAATCTCAGCATCATGAAGTTTCTCGGCTTTGAACAAATCTTTAAGAACTCGCTGACCGGACTGCCGATTGGCGGCGGTAAAGGCGGTTCCGATTTCGATCCGCGCGGCAAGTCGGATGCGGAAATGATGCGATTCTGTCAGAGTTTCATGACCGAATTATACCGACATATCGGCCCTGACGCCGACGTGCCGGCAGGAGACCTTGGGGTTGGCGGCCGAGAAATCGGCTATCTGTTCGGCCAATACAAACGAATTACCGGTAGCTACGAAAATGGCGTTTTGACCGGCAAAGGACTGCCTTATGGCGGTAGTTTGGCCCGTCCAGAAGCGACCGGTTTCGGCATCACTTACTTCTGTCAGGCGATGCTGCAGTCCCAAGGGACATCTTTGCAAGGCAAAACCGTCGCCGTATCTGGCTTCGGCAATGTGTCCTGGGGCGTTGTTACAAAGGTGAATGAGTTGGGCGGCAAGGTGGTCACACTGTCCGGTCCTGATGGCTATATCTACGACCCGGACGGCGTCAGTGGCGAAAAAATCGAGTATATGCTGGAAATGC